>JAVEDQ010000260.1 GCA_030840885.1 Frankiaceae bacterium | reverse complement strand
GAGTTGTCGTCGGTGTCCGCTCCAGGGGCGTCGGCGCCGGCCTGGTCCGACCCGGCGCTCGAGGTCACCGCGTGGCCACCGAACTGGTTCCGCAGTGCGGCGACCACCTTCATGGCCGGGGAGTCGTCCTGCCGGCTGGCGAAGCGCGCGAACAGGGCGGCACTGATGACCGGCATCGGCACGGCATGGTCGATCGCGGCCTCGACGGTCCAACGACCCTCGCCCGAGTCCTGGGCGTAGCCCTTCAGCTCCGACAGGTCGGAGTCCTCTTCGAGCGCGTTGACCAGCAGGTCCAGTAGCCACGAACGGATGACCGTGCCCTGGGTCCAGCTCTTGATGACCCCGGGGACGTCGTGCAGGATGCCGGCGGCCTGGAGGAGCTCGAAGCCCTCGCCGTAGGCCTGCATCATCCCGTACTCGATGCCGTTGTGGACCATCTTGGCGAAGTGCCCGGCCCCGGCCTCGCCGGCGTGGACGAAGCCGGACTCGCCTTCCGGCTTCAGCGCGTCGAAGAACGGCTGGACCTTCGCCACGTTCTCGGCCGATCCGCCGGCCATCAGGGCATAGCCGTACTCCAGGCCCCAGATGCCGCCCGAGACGCCGCAGTCGACGAAGCCAACGCCGTGTCCGGCGAGCTCGTCAGAGTGCCGCTGGTCGTCGGTGTAGCGGGAGTTGCCGCCGTCGACGACCACGTCACCGTCGTCGAGCAGCTCGCCGAGGGCCGCGATCGTCTCCGAGGTGGGATTACCGGCCGGCACCATCACCCACACGACACGCGGCCGGGGCAACGCCTCGACCAGCTCCTCCAGGGTGCTGACGTCGCGGGACGGCGCCTCACGGTCGTAGCCGACCACCGTCAGCCCTGCGTTCTTGATCCGCTTGGCCATGTTGCCGCCCATTCGGCCCAGGCCGATGATCCCGATCGCGCTGGCTGCCTCCGCCACCCGAACTCCCCTTCTCGTGTGTCACCCGGCACCCGCGGCCCGGCGACGTCTGGTCAGCACCTGTCTCCCGCACCCTCTGCCCCGTGCGGACGGGCGAACCACACCCGATCGCCGAAACCGCGCGGGCCGGATCGTCCTGGCAGCCTGGCACCCCCGGATGACGTGCCGGTTACCGGGGTGGCCGGGTCAGGACGCCAGGCGCACGGGCATGAGCAGGTAGCGGTAGTCCGGGGCGTCGTCGGCGGACTTGCCGGTGAAGATGGCCGGCTTACGGGCCGCCTCGTCGGCGTCGTCGGCACTGGCGAAACCCACCCGGACGGTGTCGGACTCGAGGGCGCCGAGGCCGTCGAGCAGGTAACCCGGGTTGAAGGCGATCGAGAGGTCGGGCCCGTCGAAGCCGGCGGGCAGGGCCTCCCGGGCCTGCGCCTCTCCCCCGGCGCCGGCCTCGAGGACGAGCTCGCCCGCGGCGAAGCTCAGCAGCACCGGCGATGTCCGTGCCGCCACCAGGGAGACGCGCTTGACCGCCTCGACCAGCGAAGCGACCTCGACCTCGGCGTAGAGCGGCGAGGTGGGCGGGAGCAGGCGGCGGTAGTCGGGGAACTGACCGTCCACCAGCCGGGTCGTGGTCTCCCGGGTGCCGCACGCGAAGCCCGCGAGCGCCTCCCCCGACGGGCCGCTGCCGAGCGAAAGCGTGACCTCGGCGCCGGCGGAGGTCATGGAACGGGCCGCGTCGGAGAGCGTGCGGGCCGGTACGAGGGCGGTGCCGGAGGCGTCGGTGAGCTCCGGGCGCCACGGCACCTCGCGGACCGCGAGGCGGTAGCGGTCGGTGGCGGCCAACGTCAACCGCTCTCCGGTGATCTCGATGCGCACCCCGGTGAGCACCGGCAGCGTGTCGTCCCGGCCGGCGGCGATCGCAACCTGGCCCACGGCGGCGGCGAAGGCGCTGCTCCCGACCTTCCCGGTCGCCGGCGGCAGGCCGGGTAGCGCCGGATAGTCCTCGACGGGGAGGGTCGGCAGGGTGAAGCGGGCGCTGCCGCACGTGAGCACGGCACGTGAGCCCTCGACCGCCAGCTCGACGGCGGCGGCCGGGAGGCTCCGGGTGATCTCGGCCAGCAGTCGGCCGCTGACCAGGGTGCGACCCTCCTCCGCCACGGTCGCGTTGATCTCGCCGCGGGCCGCGACCTCGTAGTCGAAGGCGGACAACCGCAACCCACCCGCGGGACCGGCCTCGAGCAGCAGGCCCGCGAGGACCTGCAGCTGTGTGGTCGGCCGGTTCGGCAAGGTCCGCGCCACCCATGCCACGGCATCGGCCAGGTCGTCGCGTTCGACGCGGAACTTCATGCTGAGCCCTCCTGCGAGGCCGGGAACGCTCGTCGTCCCCAGCCCTCTGATCCTGGTCTTGTTGGAGATGGAGAAGAACTGTGTAGCAGACGTAGTAGGGCCGGTGGAAACTGTGGAGAACTCGCGTCCCCGCTGCTCAACCCGGTCGTGCTGCCAGTAGAGGGCTGTGCGGGACCGGGGTGGCGCTCGAGCTGAGGTTCACCCCGGACGAAGGGGAAGCCGAGTTGTCCCCGCGGAATCCCCCGGTCGTGCACACCTGTATCCACAGGCTGTGCACGAACTCGATCTTGCCGGACGGACCTCCGACGGACCGCTGTCGACGCGCCGGGGACGCCGGTCGGCGCCGCCGACACCGACACCGACACCGACACAGCGGCGGTCACGGCTTCCGGGCCCGGATCCGGTTGGTCAGCTCGGTCACCTGGTTGAAGACCGTCCGCCGCTCGGCCATGAGCCCGCGGATCTTGCGGTCGGCGTGGATGACCGTGGTGTGGTCGCGGCCGCCGAACAGCGTGCCGATCTTCGGCAGGGAGAGGTCGGTCAGCTCCCGGCACAGGTACATGGCGATCTGCCGGGCGGTGACCAGCGAGCGACTACGGGACGAGCCGCAGAGCTCCTCCATCGTGACGCCGAAGTAGTCCGAGGTGGCGCTCATGATCCCGGCGGCGGTGATCTCGTTGTCGGCCGCGTCCGGGATCAGGTCGCGCAGCACGACCTCGGCGAGCGCGAGGTCGACCCGGGACTTGTTCAGGCTGGCGAAGGCGGCCACGCGGATCAGCGCGCCCTCGAGTTCACGGATGTTGCGCTCGATGTGCGTCGCGATGTACTCGCACGCCTCGCGAGGAACCGGCAGGGAATCGGCCGCCGCCTTCTTCGACAGGATCGCGATCCGCGTCTCCAGGTCGGGAGGTGAGACGTCGGTGATCAGGCCCCACTCGAACCGGCTGCGGAGCCGGTCTTCCAGTGTCGCGAGCTGCTTCGGCGGTCGGTCGGAGGAGATGACGATCTGCTTCGAGTTGTTGTGCAGGTCGTTGAAGGTGTGGAAGAACTCCTCCTGCGTCCGCTCCTTGTTCTCGAGGAACTGGATGTCGTCGACGAGCAGCAGGTCGACGTCGCGGTAGCGCCGGCGGAAGGCGGGCTGCCGATCGTCGCGGATGGCGTTGATGAACTCGTTGGTGAACTCCTCGGAGTTCACGTAGCGCACCCGCATCTCCGGGTGCAGCTTCAGCGCGTCGTGTCCGACGGCGTGCAGCAGGTGCGTCTTGCCCAGACCCGAGTCGCCGTAGATGAACAGCGGGTTGTAGGCGCGGGCCGGCGCCTCCGCGACCGCGACGGCGGCGGCGTGCGGGAAACGGTTGCTGTCGCCGATCACGAAGGTCTCGAAGGTGTACCGGTCGTTGAGCCGGGGCGGCTCGGCAGGCGAGGTCCGCGACGACGGGAAGGCCAGCCGGGGCGGCGGGGCCTCGTCGATCTGCTCCTCCTCGATCGCGTCGGGGACGCCGATCCGATCCGCCACGCTCGGTTCGATCACCACCACGACCCGGATCTCGCGGCCCATCGCGGTGGAGAGGGCGGTGGTGACCAGGGGGCGCAGGCGACTGCTCAGCAGCTCACGCGTGAACTCGTTGGGCGTCGCGATCAGCGCGCTGTCCCCGACGAGACCCAGCGGCTTCGTCAGCCCGAGCCAGGCGCCCTGCTTTGCGGAGAGACCGTCGTCGACGAGGGTGGCGAGGGCCCGCTCCCATCCCAGGCGCAGCTCTTCGGGCGGACCATCCTGGGGAGGACCGTCCCCGGGGGGACCTTCTTCGGAAGGCCCGCGCACCAGGGAGTTCCTGTCCTCGGAGCCGTGCCCGTCGGTGTCGCTCGGAGGTACGGTTCCGTCGATCCCGGGCACGGATCTCCTCTCGTCCGGGCACGGCGACGCCCCCGACAGCTGGCACGGCGAACAGTCCACACCTGTGTCCACAGGCTGTGGGCGACGACGCTGTCGCCGTCGGGACCGGCGACCGGTCGAGGGCGGTGCGGGCCGCGCAGCCGGCACGAGCGGGGAGACGCCGGGTTGAGGTTGGGACGCTAGCAGCGCCTCCCCGTCCGAGTCGATGCTCTGTCCACAAGCTTTCTGGCGAGTTGCGCGTTTGACCGGCGCGTCGGCTGGACCGTACCGTCGTAGCGCAGCTGCCGGTGGTGGCGTGCTGGTTCGTGTCCCGCGCAGCCTCACGTCCACCACGTTGATCATCGAAGACGTCGGAGTCGAACCGTGAGCAAGCGCACCTTCCAGCCCAACAACCGCCGTCGGGCGAAGACGCACGGCTTTCGGCTGCGTATGCGCACCCGCGCCGGCCGGGCGATCCTCGCCGGTCGTCGGCGCAAGGGTCGCGAAGAACTGTCCGCCTGAGCCGGTGCTGCCGGCCTCAGCGCGGGTTCGTAGCCGGTCCGAGCACCGGCTCGTGGCCGCCCGGGGTCGCCGCGCCCGGCGCGGTCCACTCGTCGTGCATCTGATGCCCGCCGCGCCCGCTGCCGACCTGGGTGTCCCGCCGGTGCGAGAGCATGCGCAGGCGCGTGCCGGTGTGGTCGTCGGCAAGCGGGTCGGCAACGCCGTGCAGCGGAACCTGGTGAAACGCAGGTTGCGTGAGCACCTCCGCAACCACCTGCCCGCGCTCCCCGAAGGTTCACTTGTGGTGGTGCGTGCACTGCCGGGCGCAGGTTCGGCCGACCACCAGGCACTCGGGCGGGCCCTCGACGGCGCCCTGCGGGCCGTGACCGAGCGGAGGGTGGACGCGTGACAGCTCCTCTTGCCGCGGCCGCAGCGCCGCTGGCCGCCCCGCCGCTCGAGCCTCCCCCGCCGCGCCCCGGACCGCTCGCGTGGTTGCTCAGCGGGATCGTTCGCGTCTATCAGCTCGTTGTCAGCCCATGGCTCGGACCGTCCTGCCGCTTCGAGCCGTCGTGCAGCGCCTACGCGATCGAGGCGCTTCGCACCCATGGCGCCCTGCGGGGCAGCTGGCTCACGCTTCGACGGCTGGGCCGGTGTCAGCCGTTCTGCGCGGGTGGTTACGACCCGGTGCCCGAGCGGCGCCGACGCCAGACCGAGGCCGGCTCGCCGGCCGCAGACCAGACCGGCCCGCCGGTCGCAGATGTTCAAGCCGGTTCGCCGGATAGAGGAGTACCCGCGTGTTAGACCCGCTGTATCGACTCGTCGCACGTGGAATCGTCGTCTTCTCCGATGGTCTGGCGCCGGTCTTCGGCCAGAGCAGCTTTCTGTCCTACGCCTTGGCGATCGTGCTCATCGTCATGCTGGTGCGACTACTCATCGTGCCGTTGTTCGTACGCTCCGTGAAGGCGCAGCGAACGATGCAGATGTTGCAGCCGCACATCAAGGAAATTCGCGAGAAGTACAAGAACGACCGCCAGACGATGAACACGAAGATCATGGAGCTGCAGAAGGAGCACGGCAACCCGCTGCTCGGCTGCCTCCCGCTGGTCCTGCAGATCCCGCTGTTCATCTCGCTGTTCCATGTCTTCCGCGCGATCGCCCCGACGTCCAACGGCCATGGCGGGTACTTCTTCAAGGCCGCCAGCGGCCTGACCGTCGACGAGGTCCAGAGCATCGCCACCGCGAAGCTCGGTGGGGTCTCCCTCGCGGCCGCCTTCACCAACCCGGCCAGCGAACTCGACTTCCTGAGCGTCAATGGGATCGCCGTCAAGGTGACCTGCGTCCTGATGATCGTCACGATGTCGCTGACGACCTTCATCACGCAGAAGCAGATCATGGCCCGCAACGGGCCGGCCGACCCGCAGCAGCAGATGATCCAGAAGGTCCTGCTCTACGCCTCGCCGCTGTTCCTGGCCGTGTTCGGCTTCAACTTCCCGATCGCCGTGCTGCTCTACTGGCTGACCACGAACCTCTGGAGCATGGGCCAGCAGCACTTCATCATCAAGCGAATGCCACCCCTCGTGATCGGCAAGGCCGGCGCCCCTGCGGCGACCCCGGCCCCGTCCGGTGGGCTCACCAGCCTGCTGAAGGGCAAGCAGCCCGAGCCGGCCGAGCCGACCGGCCCGACCCGCCTCACCCAGAAGCGGCAAGCCCCTGCGGCGCTGCCAGGTGAGACGACCGGCGACGGGACTGCCGCTGAGGCACCGACGGGTGCCACGGCTGCCGGGACGGGCACCAACGGCTCGCGCAGCGTGAAGCCGGCCCAAGCCTCGTCCCGCCCCAACGGACGCCCGGCCCCACGCAAGCGGACCGGTGGCAAGGGCAGCAGCCGCCGGGGTGGACGTCGCTGACCGCTCGGCTCCGCCGACCGGGGGCAGGTCCGTCGCCGTCCCCAAGCATCAGCACCAGCATTCTTCGTCGACGACGGTCGACCGACGTCCCGCCGAACGATCAACAGGAGATCCACTTCCGTGTCCGAGACCGATACCTCTCCCGAGTCCGCCATCTCTGCCGAGTCGGTGCCCGTCGAGCCCGGCACCGCGACGCCGCCGCTGTCGCCTGCCGCGCCGGCGCACGACCCGGTACGTGACCTCGAGCAGGAGGGCGAGTACGCCGCCGACTACCTCGAGGCACTGCTCGACATCCTCGACCTCGACGGTGACCTCGATCTCGACGTGGAGGGCGGCCGGGCCGCCGTCGCCATCGTCGGCTCCGGCCTCGACATCCTGGTCGGCGACGACGGGGAGACGCTTGACGCCCTGCAGGACCTCACGCGCCTCGCCGTCCAGCAGCAGTCCGGTGCACGGAGCCGGCTCATGCTCGATGTCGCCGGCCACCGCGCGCGGCGTCGGGTGAAGCTCTCCGAGATCGGAACCGCAGCGGCGAACCGGGTCGTGGACTCCGGCAAGGCCGAGCGCCTCTCCCCCATGTCACCGTTCGAGCGCAAGGTCGTGCACGACGCTGTCGCCGCGGTCGAGGGCGTCCACAGCGAGAGCGAGGGCGAAGAGCCCCAGCGTCGGGTCGTCGTCCTGCCGGACTGACGCGTGGCCGAGAGCACGGAGGACGCGGCACCGCCCGGGGTTCTCCCCGGGGCCCTGCCCGTCCAACTGGAGGACGTCGCACGTCGGTTGTTCGGCGACGGTCTGGGGCTCGCCCGCCGCTACGCCGAGCTGCTCGCCACCGA
This sequence comes from Frankiaceae bacterium, assembly GCA_030840885.1. GTDB lineage: Bacteria > Actinomycetota > Actinomycetes > Frankiales > Frankiaceae > JAVEDQ01. Next base: position 1,430 of record JAVEDQ010000260.1, on the reverse strand, counting down.
AGGGCTGACGCGAGGCCTGCTCGGGCCGCGGGAGGCCGACCGCATCTGGGACCGCCATCTGGTCAATTCGGTGGTGCTGTCCGAGGTGGTGGCCGAGGGTGCCCACGTCGTCGATGTCGGGTCCGGGGCGGGGCTGCCGGGCATCCCGTTGGCGCTGGCGCGGCCAGACCTCCGGGTCGTCCTGCTCGAGCCGATGCTGCGGCGCACCACCTTCCTCACCGAGGTCGTCGAGGAGCTCGGGCTCGGCGCCCGCGTGCAGGTCGTCCGCGGCCGGGCGCCGGAGAGTGTGGCTGATCTCCCCTTCACGCCCGATCACGTGACCGCCCGGGCTGTCGCCCCGCTGGATCGGCTCGTGTCGTGGACGATGCCCCTCATGCGTCGTTCCGGTGTCCTGCTCGCCCTGCGGGGCAGCACTGCCGCCGACGAGATCATCGCTACGGCGTCCGAGGTCACCCGCCTCGCGGGCGGACCTGCCGAGCTCCTCACGGTCGGCGCCGACACCGGCGAGCCCGTCACCGTGGTGCGGGTCGAGCGTCGACTCGACGTGCCGATCGAGCCGACCCGCCCCCGTCGTCGACGGAAGGGAGCTCACTGATGGCCGAGGTCGCGCGTCGGGGTGCCTCCCCGGGAGGTCCTGTTTCACGTGAAACCGAACGGCGGTCCACCGTTTCACGTGAAACGGACACCCCGATCGCCGCGGCGGCGGCTGCTGCCGTGGCGGCCCGCCGTCCGACGTCCAGGGCGCCGTTCCCCCGCCCGGACGACCCACGGCTGGTGGCCGTGGCGAACCAGAAGGGCGGGGTCGGCAAGACGACGACGGCGGTGAACCTCGCCGCCGCGCTGGCGTTGCACGGCAGCCGGGTGCTCGTCGTCGACATCGACCCGCAGGGCAACTCGTCGACCGCCCTGGGCATCGAGCCGGGCCGACGCTCCCCCGGTACCTACGAGGTCCTGCTCGGGGAGCGGTCGATCGACGAGCTCGTCGTCGCCCACGACGAGATCCCGGGCCTGTACTGCCTCCCGACATCGGTCGACCTCGCCGGCGCCGAGATCGAGCTCGTCGACGAACCCCGGCGCGAGTTCCGCCTGGCCGATGCGCTCGCCGCCTGCTCGCTGCAGGTGGACTACGTCCTGGTCGACTGTCCGCCGTCGCTCGGTCTGCTCACGCTGAACGCCCTGTGTGGGGTCACCGAGGTGCTCATCCCGATCCAGTGCGAGTACTACGCCCTCGAGGGTCTCGGGCAGCTGACCTCCAACGTCGGACTGGTGACGCAGCACCTCAACCCGGCACTGCGGATCTCGACCATCCTGCTGACCATGTACGACGGCCGCACCCGGCTCGCCGAACAGGTCGTGGAGGAGGTCCGCGCCCACTTCGGTGCGACCGTCCTGGCCACGACCATCCCCCGCAGCGTCCGCGTCGCGGAGGC
>JAVEDQ010000256.1 GCA_030840885.1 Frankiaceae bacterium | reverse complement strand
AGTTGACCTCCATGACCCGCGTGTACATCTCGAGCCAGTCGGCGATCTTGTCCTTCGGGCTGAACACCGGCCAGTTCTTCGGGAACGGCAGGTAGGGCAGGTGGTCGTACCAGACCGGGTCGTGCAGGGCGAGGTGCTTGTACCTCTTGCGCCAGGAGTCGCCGGGGCGCTCGTTGCGCTCGACGATCAGTGCAGGGACGCCGATCGACCGCAGCCGTGCGCCGAGGGCGATGCCCCCCTGCCCGCCGCCGACGACGAGGACGTACGGCTGCGTGGTGCGGCCGAAGCTCTCGACCTCCTCGGCGCGGCGCTCGGGGAAGTTCTTCCGGTTCGGGTGCACGCCGTGCTCGACGCCACGTGGTCGCCGCGCGCTCATCGGCTCCTCGAAGCCCTTCAGCTCATCGAGGGTGGTGAGCAGGGTGAAGGCCTTACCGTTCTGCAATCGGAGGTGACCGCTGCCGCGGCCGACCGCGGTCTCGAACTCGAGCCAGACGTCGGTGACGCCGTCGGTTTCGGTCGGCTCCTCGACGGCGTGGAAGCCGGTCGGGTCGGTGTCGTCGAGACGGGCGCGCAGCATCTCCGCGACGCCGTCGGGGCCCTCGACGGTGGTGATGTTCCAGGTGAAGGCGACCAGGTCGCGCCAGAAGCTGGTCGGGGCGAACATCGCAGCGGCACCGTCGATGTCCCGGGCGGTGAGGGCGTCCTGGAACGCGGCGAGCCACGTCTCGGCCCCGACAGCGGCTTCGCTGCGGGTTGCCGGTCGGTCCATCGTCTGGCTCACGAAGCTGCCTCCTGCGGGTCGGATCGTGCTCGCTCACGTCAGAGTGACCTGGAGCACATCGTGTCCCGCAGCTGCTGATGCAGCAAGAGACGCCGAAGCGGTCAGGCGTCCGCCGCGGCGTAGGCCTCGCTGAGCCACGCCCGCACCACGTCGTCGACGTCGGCGGCGTCGAGTAGCCGGAGCGTGTGCATGACGCGACCCTGCGCCGTCGTCTCGCGGCGGCGGATGCGCACGTCGTCCACCTCGCGGGCCAGGAACAGCAGCAGCGTCAGCCCCCGCGCCTTCGGCCGCAGCTCAGCGATCTTGCCCTCGGACTTGAGGAAGACCCCGATGCGGACGGCGTCCTCGTGCACCGGCCCCTCGCGCCGCAGGTGCTCGACCACTGCGTCATAGGCGGCGCGCTGGCCCGCGGGGTGGTCGGCGAACGTCTCGTCGACGGTGCAGCCGGGAACGCAGACGTGCGACTGCCGGGCGCGCGCGAACTCCCGGTCGCACTGCGGACAGGTCCACCGCACGAGGTCATACTGCCGCCGATGACATCGGCGCGCAGGCTCCGTCAGTACAGGAACGCGTCGGTACCGGCACGTGCTCGCCGCTCTTGGAGGTGCTGGATGACCACCCTGCTCGCAATTGGTACCCGGAAGGGCCTGTGGCTGGCCCGTAGCGAGGACCGGCGCACCTGGACGCTCGACGGTCCGCACCTGCTCATGCAGGAGGTGGCGGCGGTGACCGTCGACGTCCGCGGCGAACGACCCCGGCTGCTCGCTACCGGCTACAGCGAGCACTGGGGCCCGACGGTGCTGTGGTCCGACGACGTGGTCTCCATGGGGACCGCCGGGACGTGGCACGAGACCGACCACGCGCCGATCAGCTTCCCGCGCGACACCGGAGCGGCGCTGGCGCGGGTCTGGCAGCTGCAGCCGGACACCGCCGAGCGGCCCGGCGTCGTCTGGGCGGGCTGCGAACCGACATCGCTGTGGCGCAGTGAGGACGGCGGCGAGAGCTTCTCGCTCGTGCGCGGGCTGTGGGACCACCCGCACCGGCCGCTGTGGCACCCTGGTGCCGGCGGCGCCGCCGTGCACACGGTTCTGCCGTCGGCCGAGTCGTCGAAGGTGCTGGTGGCGATGAGCACCGGGGGTGTCTACGTCAGTGACGACGGAGCCACCGACTGGCGCCCGGTCAACGCGGGCATCACCGCGCCGTTCATGCCGGACCCGCCGCCGGAATTCGGCCAATGCGTGCACAAGGTCGCGCGCGACGCCGGCGCCCCGGATCGGCTCTACGCGCAGAACCACCCGGGCGTGTTCCGGTCCGACGACGGTGGCAAGGCGTGGACGTCGATCTCCAAGGACCTGCCCTACGAGTTCGGCTTCCCGGTGCTCGCGTCCCCGACGGTGCCGGACCTGATCTGGACGATTCCGCTGGAGGCCGATGTCCGACGCATCCCACCGGCGGGGCGGCTGCGGATGCAGCGGAGTCGGGACGCCGGTGAGAGCTGGACCGAGGTCGGCACCGGCCTGCCCGACGGCTACTGGGGCGTGGTGCTGCGCGACGCGGCCTGCGTCGATGCGGGCGATCCGACGGGCGTCTACCTCGGCACCCGCGACGGCTGCGTCTACGCCAGCGCCGACGAGGGGGAGTCGTTCGTCGAGGTGGCGGCGCACCTCCCGGACGTGCTGGTCGTCCGGGCGGTCGCGCTATGAGGGGGTGCGCGCGATGAGCGTCCGCGTGCGGTTGCCGGGGGTGCTCGCCGAGCATGCGGGCGGGGCTCGTTCCCTGGAGTTCGATCCCGCGCCCGGGACGGTCGGCGAACTGCTCGACGTCCTCGAGCGCGACCACCCTCGGCTGTGCCGACGGCTGCGCGACGAGACCGGCGCGCTGCGGCGGCACGTGAACGTCTTTGTCGACGGTGAGAACGTGCGCAGCGCCGCCGGCCTCGCGACGCCGCTCGACGCCGCTGGAGAGGTGCAGGTGCTGCCATCGGTCGCGGGGGGATAGGAGCAGGTCCAGCCGGTACTTGTGCTGCTTTTCGCGCCTACATCAGATCTGATGTAGGCGTCACATCAAATCTGATGTAGGCCGATCTGGACGTCATCAGTGGCGGTACTCCGAGGGCGTTAGGCCGACGGCGGCCCGGAAGTCGCGGCTGAAGTGCGCCTGGTCCGCCCAGCCGAGTTCGAAGGCGAGGCCGGCGAGGTCGTCGACCTCGCCGCGGTCGAGCAGGTCGAGCGCGTCGTGCAGGCGGTAGCGGGCCAGCACGGCTTTCGGACCGATCCCGAGGTAGGTGGCGAACAGCCGCTGCAACCCGCGCGTCGTCCGGGACCCGAGTGCGGCGACCTGTTCGACACGCACCAGTCCACGGTCGGCCAGCATCGCCGCGAGCAGCTGCAGTAGCTCGAGGTACTCGGGTGCGGGCTCATGCGCCCACGGCACCAACTGCTGGTCGAGGACGGCTGCTCGATCGACGTCGTCGTCGACCGCCAGAGTCTTGGTGAGCAGCGCTGGGCCGGGCAGTCCGAACAGGGACGCCGGCAGGACAGTGTCCCGATTCGGGACGACCCCGAACAGCGCCGCGAACCCACCCGGCCGGAACTTCGCCGCGGTCACCCGCCCGGCGCCCTCGAGGTCGACCACGAACCGGCGGGTGCCGACGCCGTGCACGAGGACCGCCGGCATCGCGTGTCCGAACCGCGGCCGGTCCCCGCTCTCGACGGAGAGGTTGACGCACGGGTGGGTCAGCACCTCGGAGCGGAAGCCGGGCAGCCCGCCCCTGTCCCAGCGCACCGACCAGTAGCGCTCGACGAAGGGCTGCAGCGCGGCGTGCACGGGATAGTCCCGGGCGAGGCCGGCCGCAGCGATGGTTTCGGTCGGCCGCAGGATGCCCTTCGTGCTCGCCGTCCGCGCCGCTCCCGAAGGCGGCGGAGCTGTCGCGTTTTTCCAAGACGCCACAGCAGGAGCGTAGCGAGAGTGCTCCCATGCCCATCACGAACGGACGCCCCGACGGCTACACGACCCTGACTCCCTTCCTCGTCTGCTCGCCCGCGGCAGCCGCGATCGACTTCTACTGCGAGGTCTTCGGCGCCAGCGTCGTCGGACGGATGGACGGCCCCGGCGGCACGGTGATGCACGCCGAGCTCGATTTCGGCGTGGGGCGCCTGCAGCTCGGGGACGCCGCCGCCGAGTACGGGCTCGTCGCGCCCGACCGTTCGGCGGCCAGCGGTGACACGGTAAGCGGATCGACCTGCATCTACGTCGAGGACGTCGACGCCGTGTTCGAGCGGGCCGTCGCTCGCGGGGCGACCGTGCGCGAACCGGTGGCCACCTTCGTGACCGGCGACCGCTTCGCTTCGATCTACGACCCGTTCGGGCACCGCTGGGCGATCATGACGCGCGTCGAGGACGTCAGCCCGGAGGAGGCCGAGCGTCGTCTCGACGAGTGGGCCGCGTCGCAGGGGTCCTAGGGGCGGACGCGGTGGGCCGGACCGCGCTCCGGTAGGGATTTCGCCCGATGCGCAGGCCTACCTCAGAGAGCGACCGTCGGATCCGTCAGCAGAACGGACACCGAGGGGAGTTCCCATGATCGGGCAGAGCGCCGCGCTTCACCCGGAGATGCACCTCGCCTGGGTCGCCGAGCGGGTCGACCGCGCGCGACTGCCGGGCCTTTCCGAGGCCGGCCAGGAGCGGTCGACGGCGAAGCCCCGCCGGCGGTGGACGCGCCGGAGGGTGCGGGCGACCACGGGAGACGGGATACTCGCGCCGTGCGGCATCTCGCCCCGTTCGTCGGCCGTGCCGACGAGCTCACCCGGCTGAGCGGACTCGTCGGTCTCGATGGCCGAGCCGGCGGACGGGTCCTGCTCACCGGCGACGCCGGCGCCGGCAAGACCCGCCTGGTCGGCGAGCTCGTCGCGCGGGCGGAGGCCGGTGGCTGGCGCGTGCTGACGGGCCACTGCCTCGACCTCGGCGACGGGTCGCTGCCGTACCTCCCGTTCCGGGAGATGTTCGGGCGCCTGAGCGCGGACGAGCCGGCAGTCGTGTCGGCGACACCGGCTCTGGCTCCGCTGGTCACCGCCGTGGCGGCCGGCGCGGGAGCGGCCACCGGGGCCGTCGACCGAGGCGCCGTTCTCGAGGCCGTGCACGCCCTGCTCCTCCGCCTGGCCGAACGACAGCCGCTGCTCGTCGTGGTCGAGGACCTGCACTGGGCCGACCGCTCGACGCAGGAACTGCTCGGCAGCCTCTTCGCACGGCCGGGAGAGGGACCGGTTGCCGTGGTCGCGACGGTCCGCGGCGAGGACGTCCACCGCCAGCACCCACTCCGCCCGGCGCTGTCGGAATGGGCTCGCCTGCCCGGGCTCGCCCGCCTCACGCTGCGTCCGCTGCCGGAGGCCGAGGCCGTCCGCCTGGTGCACGCCCTCGTCCCCGCAGGCTTCGACGGGCGATCCGCACGCCGCATCGTCGACCGCGCGGAGGGCAACCCCTTCTACGTCGAGGAACTCGTCGCCGCGAGCGCGGAAGCGGCCGACGGGCTCCCGCCCGAGCTGGCGGACGTTCTGCTGGTCCGGCTCGACCGCCTCGAACCCGAGGTTCGCACGGTGCTGCGCGCTGCCGCCGTCGCCGGGCACCGGGTCGGCCACACGACGCTCGTCGCCGTGAGCGGGCTGCCGTCCGAGACGGTGGAGCAGGCCGTGCGCACCGCCGTCGAGGTCAACCTGCTGGTGCCGAGCGACGACGGCTACGCCTTCCGGCACGCGCTGCTCGCCGAGGCGGTCAGCGGCGACCTGCTGCCGGTGGAACGCGTCCGGCTACACGCCGCCTACGCCGCGGCCCTCGAAGGGCACGACCGTCCCGGTCTCGCGGCCGAACTCGCCCGCCACGCTTCGGCATCACACGACAACCGGACGGCGGCGCGGGCGAGCATCCGGGCCGGTGACGAGGCGCTTGCGCTCGGTGGACCCGAGGAGGCGTCGCGCCACTTCGAGACGGCGCTCGAGCTGGCGGCCGATCCCGAAGTCGCCGCCACGCTGACGGTCACGCCGAGCGAGCTCGTCGTCCGGGCCGGTCTCGCCGCCGTCGCGGCCGGCCGGCTCGGCCGTGCCGTCGATCTCGCCGACGCCGCGGCGGCTTCCCTTCCCGACGCGGCGCCTGCCTCGGAGCGGGCGCGCCTGCTCTGGGCGGTGGTCACCTTCTCACTGTTGAGCGAGACGGATCGGGACCTGGTCGCCCTCGCCCGGCAGGCCGAGGAGCTCGTGGGAGAACCGACCGGCCTTCGGGCGGAGGTCCTCGCCGTACTCGCGCGGGCCCTCACCGATCGGGCGCGGGACGACGAAGCCCGCCGCCGCGCCCATGAGGCGTTCGACCTCGCCACCGAGCTGGGGCTCCCCGGGGTGCAGGCCGAGGCGCAGCTCGTCCTCGCCCGCATCGACGAGCGGGCCGGCGACCCCGGTGCGCTGCTCGGGACGGTCGAGCAGGTCGTCGCCTCGGCCCTCCGGACCGGCGACGTCGCCGGCGAGTTGCGTGCCCTCTACCTACTCGGCCGGCTCCACTTCGAACTCGGCGACCTGGTACGCGCCGACGAGATATACGCGCACGCCGCCACTCGGAGCGTCGAGGTCGGACGGCCTTGGGCGCCCTTCGGCCTCGACGCCCGCGCCCAGACCGTGCTCGTCGCCTACGCCGCCGGCCACTGGCAGCTCGCCGACCGATTGCTCGCGGACGCCGACGACCTCGGTATGCCGGCGGAGGCCCGGGCGGTCCTGACCGCGGTCGGACTGACGCTGGATGCGGCGCGGGGGGAGCCGGCCGCGATGAGCCAATTCGACGCGGTCCGACCTTTCTGGAACACCGACGGTTTGGTCGCCGTGAGTGCTGCCGGCGCCGGCATCGAGCTGTGGGGCCACGCCGGGGATTGGAAGGCGGCGCGCCGAGTCCACGAGGAAGCCGTGGCCGTCGTGGCGCCGCTCTGGGGAGTCGCCTTCCCCGCGCAGCTCCGTCTCGGGGCACTGCTGCTCGGGCAGCTCGCCTCGGCGGTGAGCCGGCTGGGGCGGACGTCGCGGCTCGAGGTGCTCGGCGTCGGCGCCGCGGTCCTCGAGCAGGTGGACGCCGTGGTGAGCAGCACGCCGTGGCTCGGCAAGGAGGGCCGTGCGTGGGCGGCCCGCGCCCGCGCAGAGGGGCTGCGCCTGCGGTGGCTGGCCGGTGACGCACCGTCGGCCGACGCGCTCGTCGAGGCCTGGGAGACGACGGTGGTCGCCTTCGAGGCGTTCCACCACGTGCCGGAAGGGACGCGCAGTCGACTCCGCCTCGCGGAGGCGTGGACCGCCACCGGGCAGGTCGACGCCGCGCGGTCGGCCTCAGCCGATGCTCGTGAGGTGCTGCGGGCGCTCGGGGCGACGGCATGGCTCCGGGCACTCGGCCCAGCCGTCGCGGCATCGGCCGGCCCGGTTCGGCGGGAGGGCGAACCGCTGACCCCCCGGGAGACCGAGGTCCTCGCGCTGCTCGACGAGGGACGGAGCAACGGCGAGATCGCGGCGCGGCTCTACATCAGCGTGAAGACTGTGAGCGTCCACGTGTCCAACATCCTGGCCAAGTTCGGGGCGTCCAGCCGGAGCGAGGCGGCCGCCCTGGCACGCGCCGCCCGCCCGAACGACCACTCGACGGCTCACCCGCCGATGTAGCTCATCTCGACCTTGGAGCGCTCGTGGGTGTGCTCGCCGCGCACCTCGGAGTACCGGTCGGCCCGGCGCGACCACAGCCCGCCCACGCGATCGGCGATCTGTGCGTCGGTCTCGCCGGAGCGGAGCGGTGTCCGCAGGTCGTGCCCGTGCGT
>JAVEDQ010000245.1 GCA_030840885.1 Frankiaceae bacterium | reverse complement strand
GGACGATGGCAGCCGCGGTGTTCATCAGGAGCATGCCGAAGGCCAGGCCCTGGACGAGCGACAGCAGCTGCAGCAGCGCGGTGTCCCGCAGGCCGCCGGCGCCGTAGGCCCAGGAGCCGTCGCCGTGCCGTAGGGCGGCCCCGAGGATGTTGGCCACCGCGGCCAGCGCGAGAGCCAGCACGACCGCCAGGAACCCGAGGACTGCGGTGGCGGCGAACTTGGCCGCGACGACGCGGCGGCGTCCGGGCTCCAGGGTGTGTGTCACCAGGCTGGTGCGCTGGGTCCACTCAGTGGTCACCGCCATGATGCCCAGCACCGGGAGCAGCACCGACTGAGGAAGGACCGTCGCGTCGACGAAGTGCTCGAAGGTCAGGCCCGAGGCGTCAGTGGCGAACATGTAGACGATCACATTCGCGGCGGTCACCAGGGCTATGAGGACGAGCAGCCAGGCGCCGGCCCGGGTGTCGACGAGCTTGCGGAGCTCCACCCGGATCAGCCGGGTCGCAGGGACACGGTCTGTGGCGGCTGGTCCGCCGGCCGCGTCGGGCCGTCGGATCTCCGGGATGTCTGACGTGGTCGCGGTCATGCCGGCACCTCTTCTCGTGCACCTGTGGTCAGCTGGAGGAACATCTCTTCGAGGCCCGCCCCGCCCGCGGGGCGCAGCTCGGTCAGCACGGCACCCGCGGCCGCCGCCGCGCGTCCGATGTGTTCGGCCGATCCGTCGACGAGCAGGCTGCCGTCGGAGCGCGTCGTGTGCTCCAGCCCGGTGGTGGCGAGCGCGCGGGCGAGGACGCCGACGTCGAAGGTACGCACGATCGTCCCGGCGCCGGCGAGCATCTCGGTCTTCGTGCCCTGGGCGACGATCCTGCCTCCGCCGATGATCACCAGCTCGTCGGCGATCACCTCCACCTCGTGCAGCAGGTGCGACGACAGCAGCACGCTGCCACCGCGGTCGGCGAAGCGCCGCAGCAGGCCCCGCATCCAGTGGATGCCTCCAGGGTCGAGCCCGTTGGCCGGCTCGTCCAGGATCAGCACCTCGGGATCTCCGAGCAGCGCGTGCGCGATTCCGAGCCGCTGCCGCATGCCGAGGGAGTAGTCGCCGACGCGGCGCCCGGCCTCGTCAGCGGTGAGTCCGACCAGGTCGAGCATCTCGTCGACGCGCGCCCGGGGCAGCCCGATCGTCATGGCTCCGAGGGACAGGACCTCGCGCCCGGTACGGCCGGGATGCTGGGCCGAGGCGTCGAGCAGCACGCCCACGTGCCGGCCGGGATTGCGCAGGCGTGCGTAGGGGACTCCCAGCACGGTGCAGGAACCGCTGCTGGGCGGCGTCAGACCGACCAGCATGCGCATGGTGGTCGATTTGCCGGCGCCGTTCGGGCCGAGGAAGCCGGTGACTGTCCCCGGGCGTACGGAGAAGGAGATGGAGTCGACGGCCGTGTAGCGGCCGTACCGCTTGGTGAGCTGGTCTACGAGGATCATGTGTCGAGCCTGGGGGGCAGCGCCGCCGTCGCGCATCGGTCACCGGTCGGTCCCGGCTCGACCGAGGTCGATTCCTGGCACCGACTTTGGTCGGTGGTGTGCCTGCACGGTCCCGTTCTAGGCTCGAACGGTGAGCACCGCCGAGCGCAACGGCCGGCGATTGACCCCTGGGCAGACGACCTGGCTGAGCACTGTGTTCGCGGTCGTGATCGGGGGCTTGCTCTGGCTGTCGGTCGCGGGCGACCAGTGGCAGTCGGCCCGGACGCTGTTCTGGGCCGATCTGGCGCTCGGCGTCGCGTCCCTGGTCGCGATGCAGTTCCGCCGCCGCTGGCCGTTCGCCGTCACCGTCCTGACCGTGGCGGCCACCGCCGTGTCAGTGAGCGCGATCGGACCGTGGATCGTCTGCCAGGTGGCGCTGTCCGCCCGCCGGCGATGGCGCGAGATCCTGCCCACGGCCGCGCTGTCGCTCGTGGCAGGGCAGGTCTTGTTCGCCGTCCAGCCGAACCAGACCGTGTCGTGGTACGTGAACCTGCTCTTCTGCGTCCTGGCGGCTGGCGTCGTCGTCGCCATCGGCATGTACCTCGGCGCGCGCCGGGACCTGATCGCCTCCCTGCACGATCGAGCAGAACGGGCCGAACGCGAACAGGCGCTGCAGGTGTCCACCGCTCGGGCGGGCGAGCGGACACGCATCGCCCGCGAGATGCACGACGTGCTGGCACACCGGATGTCACTGGTCGCCGTCCATGCCGGGGCGCTCGCCTACCGGACCGACCTCAGCGCCGCCGAGACGCGAGAGACCGCCGCGATCATCCAGGCCAATACTCAACGCGCCCTCGCCGACCTCCGGGAGATCCTCGGTCTGCTCCGGGACACCGAGCGCGGCATCGACGTCACCCACCACCGGCCACAACCGACACTCAGTGACTTGGACTCGTTGCTCGACGACGAACGCGCGGCTGGCGCGCGCGTCACGCTGCGTTCGGACCTGGAGGACCTCGACGCCCTCCCGGAGTCGATCGGCCGCAGCGCCTTCCGCATCATCCAGGAGGGCCTGACGAACGCCCGCAAGCACGCGCCCCACGCCATGGTCACCGTCGAGCTGACGGGCCACCCCGGGAACGGACTGGACCTGTCGGTGCGGAATCCGGTACGGGTCGGTGGGGAGCTCAACGGCAAGGACGGCGCCGGCTTCGGCCTCGTCGGGCTCGCCGAAAGGGCCGCCGCCAGTCATGGCCGCTTCGAGCACGGCCTGACCCGCAACGGCGATTTCGTCCTGCGGGCCTGGCTGCCGTGGGAACGATGAGCGGCGAGCCCATCCGGGTCGTACTCGTCGACGACGAC
>JAVEDQ010000243.1 GCA_030840885.1 Frankiaceae bacterium | reverse complement strand
GAGGTCCGGCCAGTCGTCGAGGGTGCGGCTGCGGTGCAGCGCTGCCGCGCAACCGCGGATGTCGGGCGGGACGACCAGCAGGAGGACGGCGTCGTCGCGCGCCGCAGCCGGCAGCAGGTCGGACCGGCTGTCCCGCGGCAGATCCGCCACCACGAGGTCGTAGCGCCGGCGCGCTGCCCCGAGGACCTGGGGTATGGGACCGGGATCCGGACCGGCACTGGGACCGGCAGGGTCCGACGACCGGCCGTCGTGCGAGAGCACGGCGAGCCCGTCGGCGGTCGTGGGCAACGCGTCGAACAGGGCCAGGACGTCCGGGGCGGCCGCGAGGGCTTCGGGCCAGCGAGGGCCGGGCTGCTCCTCGAGGCCGAGGACGAGGTCGATCCCGCCCCCTCCCATGTCGAGGTCGACCAGCACCCGCGCTCCGGATGTCTGCACGGCCAGGGCGGCCGCCAGCGTGCTGGCCCCGCTGCCGCCGCAGGCACCGGTGACGACGATCAATCGGCCCTGGGAGGTCGGCGTCGGCGTCGGAGTCGGCGTCGGTGCCGGTCCCGGCGACGCCGTGGGTGCGGCTCGCACCGCTTGGTCGACCAGCCACGCTCCCAGCTCGTCGGGCTCCAGCATCCGGTCGATCCCCAGCGCCACGGCGTCCTCCCAGTTCACGGGGCGCGCGCCGAGGGGCAGGACGAGCGCGACCCGCGGCCGGAGCGGCAGACGCGCTCGCCGGAGGGAGTCGACGAGGTCGGCGTCGACGAGGACGTGTCCGGCGGAGGACCACGCGCGTCGTACGGCACGGACGTCGTCGAGAACAGTCATTGACATCGCCGCGGGCGTCGCCGTCGACACTGGCCCCCTCGGGCGCGGCAGCTGCTCGGCGACCCGTCCCGGCAGCAGGGGGTCGCGGGTGACGAGCAGCAGGGAGTCGGCGTCCATGGAGCGCACGATGGCGCGGCCGCGCTGTGGAGCGCTGCGACCGTCCACAGGCCGGTCGTGCTAGCGAACGGGCCCGGACAGCCGACGACCCCCGTTGGGGGGAACGGGGGTCGTCGTGGGTCTGGCTCCGGGGGGTGAGCCGACCCTCTGGGGGATGTTCACGCCGGAACGTACCCGGGCGCAATGCCCGAAAACGGACGGCGCGGCCGGTGCCGGCTCCACGTCGCACGATTTCCGGGCTGCCCCTTTACGACCGCTCGTGCGAGGTCTATACCGGTGACACGGACTTCACGCAGGTCGGGCGGACGCCGTTTCCCCCGCAGCGCCCTAGCCCGTGCACGGAGTCGGGCACCCACGCGCGATCAGCCGCGCAAGGCACGCCGATCGGGACGAGGGCCCGCTACGGCGATTCGGATGCGCGCTTGTTCACCCGACTCCGTGCTCACCACCCCGGGGAGGCAAACGGCCCCCGATGCGTCCGTCGCCGGTCGCCCGCGGATGATCAACCGCGTAGCAGAGCCTCACACACCGCCAGCGATTCGCGTGCGCCGAGCTCGAGCGCCCGGCAGCAGTGGATGACGAAGGCGGCGACGTTGGCGGCGCCGCCGGTCGCGTAGGCCGCGGCCGTCTCGCGGTACTCGTCGGCGGCCTCGAGGTGACCGACGTCAGGTGCGGTCAACGCCTTCGGATCGAGTCCGCGGCCGAGGAGCACCATGCGCGCGGCGCCGCGGGCGACCAGTCCGTTGGCCGAGGCGAAGGGCCGGACGGCGAGCAGCTCGGCGTGCAGCACGGCCGCGACGACCACGGCCGGCGCCGCCGTCGGCGCCGCGAGCAGGCGGAGCAGGCCTTCGATGCGGGCGTTGGCCTCGAGCACGTCCGGCGCCGGCCCGTCCTCGGCGGGCTGGCCCGACACGCGCGGCCGGCCGACGGTCTCGGCGGGCGCCGTGTCCGCGGCGGCGAGCAGATGCATCCGCGCCAGGGCCTGCATCGGGACCTTGCCGAAGGTGTCGGACAGCCCGCCGAGTTCGGCCGAGAGCCGCAGCGCACCCTGGAGCACCGGGTCGTCGCTGCCGGAGGTGCGCAGCTGCTCGAGCGGGACGTCGGCGCCTTCCAGCGCGGCCGAGGCGCGCGCCGAGCGGAGGCCGGCCTCGACGGAGATGTCGGCACTACGACGCCGCAACATGCGATGCGCGAGCAACCGGTCGACCGAGGCCCGTGCCTCGTCGGCGGCCTGCGCCACCCCGGGCAGAGCGGCGACGCGCGCCAGCGGGTCGCCGGTGGCGGCCGGTGCGGAGGGTGCGGACACGTCCGGAACGCTACCGAGGTCGGTCGGCCCCGCGTCGCGGACGGCCGGTCCCGCCTGTGCTCCGGGTCGCAGTCCGCGCCAAGGTGATGGCAAAGTGTGTGAGTCGACGGGAGCGGGGGCACTCGTCGGCTACAGACGGCTTCACCAGCGGCCCGATTTCTCGACGGCACCGACCTCCGCCCGAGGGGCGGTCACGAAGGACAGGGGAACGGCGTGACGACGGTTTCGGAGGGGCGCGGCACGGACCGGCCAACGGTCGAGGCGTCCCTCGGGGAGCTCGTCTCCACCGCCACCCGCGACGTGTCGCTGCTGATGCGGCAGGAGATCGAGCTGGTCAAGGCCGAGGCCCGGCAGACAGCCATCTCCGCCGGCCTCGGCGCAGCCTTCCTCGGCCTCGCCGGTGGGCTCGCCCTGTTCGGCCTGATCGCCCTCACCATCGGTGCGGCCGAGGCGCTCGACTCGATCGGTCTGACGCGCGGCTGGGCCTTCACCGTCGTTGCCGGGGCCCTGCTCACGCTCTCCGCGCTCCTCGGGTTGTTCGGCATCAGCCGGCTGCGGCGGATCAAGGCGCCGGAGCGGACCCTGCAGACCGTCAAGGACGACGTGACGTGGCTCAAGCACCCGACCGTGGATCCGCGGCGGTGACTCCCCGCCCGGGGAACCGGGCGAGGACCCCCGCACCGCGCCTCAGGTGACCGTCAGATGACCGTCTGGTGAGCGTCGAACCGACGGCGGTGCTCGTCGACGGGCCCTGGACCCATCGCGACGTCTCGGCCAACGGCACCCGGCTGCACGTGGCCGAATGTGCTCCGCGGACGGCTCCGTCCGACGGCTCGCCGCCGCTGGTGCTGTTCGTCCACGGCTTCCCCGAGTTCTGGTGGAGCTGGCGGCACCAGCTCGAGGCGCTGAGCGAGGCCGGCTTCCGGACGGTCGCGTGTGACCTGCGCGGATACGGCGCCAGCGACAAGCCGCCCCGCGGCTACGACGTGTTCACCCTCGCCGAGGACATCGCCGGCCTGATCCGCGCGCTCGGTGAGCAGGACGCGGTGCTCGTCGGCCACGACTGGGGCGGCTTCCTGGCCTGGGTGACCGCCACGCTGCGGCCCGATGTCGTCCGCCGCCTCGCGGTGCTGAGCATCCCGCACCCGCTCGCCTTCCGCAGCGCCCTCATCCCTGGCCGCGGCGGCGGGCAGAGCCGGGCCAGCAGCTACATCGCCGGCTTCCAGCTGCCGTGGCGACCCGAGCGCCGGCTGGTCGCCGACGACGCGGCGCTGGTCGGCACCATCCTGCACCGGTGGGGCGGACCGGGCTTCCCGGATCGGGAGACCGAACGGCGCAACCGCGAGGCCATGCAGATCCCCGGTGTGGCGCACTGCTCGATGGAGTACTACCGCTGGGCGGTCCGCTCCCAGTTCCGGCCGGACGGGCTGCGCATGGTCCGCGCGCTGACCCCACCGGTGACGGTGCCGACGCTGCAGATCCACGGGGCCCAGGACCCCTGCATCCTGCCGGCCGCTGCCCGCCGGTCCCGGCGACACGTTGCGGCGCCCTACGAGTGGCGGCTGCTCGAGTCGGTCGGCCACTTCCCGCACCAGGAGGCGCCGCGGGCGGTCAACGAGCTGCTGCACGGTTGGGCGGCCGGATGAGCCGGCCCCGTGACGATGCCGGTCGTCCCCGGCAGGACCGGCCGCGGGACCGGCTGGGCCGCCCGTTGCCGCGGGACGGGGAAGGCCTCGACGCAGCCGTCGAGCCGGTACCCGACGAGCTCGACCTCTCGCCCGAGGACGCCCTCGCCTACGCGCAGCGCCTGCTCGACGAGCGGCGGCCGTTCGGCGCGCACGAGGTGCTGGAAGCGGTCTGGAAGGCATCGCCTCCGGGGGAGGAGGACCTCTGGCGGGCGCTGGCACAACTCGCCGTCGCGGCGACGCATCTGGAGCGTGGCAACCCGACCGGCGCGCAGGCGCTGTTCAGCCGGGCCGCCGATGGCCTGGCGACCTACCGCGGGCAGGTGCCGCACGGGATCGCCGTCGACTCCCTCCTCGAGGTCGCCTCGGCAGGAGCTGCGCGGGCGTGGTCCGTGCCGGACGCCGGCCCCGCATTTCGCCTGACGAGCTATTTCGCCTGACGAGTCAGGCCGCGCCGACCAGCCCGCTGGCGTAGGCGGCGACGTTGTCGAGGAAGGTGCGCACACCGCGGACGATCGCTTCCTCCACGGCGGCGTCGTAGTCGACCTCGGTGGAGAATTCGAGCCGGACCGAGGCGACGGCGGCGGTGGGGTCGGGCGAGGCATCGGTGGGGACGTCACCGACCCAGCCGTGACGCGTGATGCGTAGCTCGCCGGAGGCGGACGGCAGCCCCTCGGCCTCGACCCGGAACGAGGTCACGTACGCGGTCGGGGTGCGGCGTGGGGGCTCGGCCCGCACCACGAGGCGACGCGCGCTGCCGGCGATGGCCGCCTGCGCGGACAGCGGGCTGAGCAGGCCGTCCACGTGCTGGACACCGGGCCAGAAACCCAGGGCCGACGGACCGGCGAGGAGCAGCGCGGTCGACGCAGGGTCGGACGGGATCGTGCGGGTGGCCGTGACTGTCGTCATGCTGCCTCCCGGATCGAGGGGTTGGCTGCTTGCAACCGTACCCGCATTGCTTGCAGTTGCAACCGCCCGGAATGGCTTTTCTGGCTGCGGCGCGGGGTCATGCTAAGACCGGTAGGTAAGCCTCGACCAGGGTTTGTCGGTCAGCGGTTGTCGGCCAGCGGTCGGCGGTCAGTCGCAATTCTGGGAACTGACCCGCTCCGTGGCGGTCCGGCCGGCCTGAGCGTCGCGGCTCACCGTCGCCGCCGTCAGCGCGTAGCCGGTCTCGGGGTCATCGGTCGCGGCGGCGAACACCACGCCGTAGACCGTGCCCTCGGTGCTCAGCAGCGGGCCGCCGGAGTTCCCCGGCCGGACGGTGCTGCGCACGCCGTAGATGTCGCGGGTGACGTCCTTCTCCGAGTAGATGTCGCTGCCGCGGGCTTGCAGCCGGTTGCGGATCCGGGCGGCCCGGGCGTCGAAGGGACCGTCCTCCGGGTAGCCGACGACGATCGCGTTGGCACCGTTCGGCGCCCCGGCCTGCGCGAACCGCAGCGGGGACCGGTCGAGGCCCGGGACGTAGAGCACGGCCACGTCACGCTCTGGGTCGAAGACCACCACGCGGGCCGCCAGGGTGCCGCCGCCGACCGCCACGCGCGGGTTCGCGACGCCCGCCACCACGTGCGCGTTGGTCATCACGCGCTGCGGGGCGTAGACGAAGCCGCTGCCCTCGACCTGGTTGCCGCAGGAGGCGTTGCCGCGGACCTTGAGGATGCTCGGCTGGGCGTTGCGCACCGCGGCGCTGCCGACCAGGGCCGGGTCGGGCGGCTGGACCGGCACGATGCTCTCGCCCGCGAGTCCGGAGAACACCTCGGGGAAGCCCTGCTCCTCGACGAGGCGGATGAAGTTGTCGAACCAGTCGCGCACCGAGTTCGGGATCACCGCGTCGACGCTCACGATGACCGCGCTGTTGCGCACCTGTTGTCGCAGCCCGCTGAAGGGGGAGCGGTTGACCGCGCTGCCCATCAACCAGGCCACGAGCAGCACCGAAAGGCCCGACACGATGGCGCCGGCCACCGCGTCGACGGTCTGGGCCGGGCGCCACGAGATGCGCGAGCGGATAGCCCCGGCCAACCCGGCAGCGGCGAGCTGTCCGAGGCCGGCACCCAGGACCACGACGAGGATGCCGAGCAGCGGCGACTTGCTTCCGCGGCCGAGCAGGTCGGCGATCGTGGGGGCCAGCTTCGCCCCGAGCACGGCCCCGCCCAGGAAGCCCACGAACGACAAGGCGCCGATGACGAAGCCCTGCCGGTAGCCGGACACCCCGAACAGCACCACCGCCACGAGCAGGACGCCGTCCAGGAGGTCGAACACGCCGCTCAGGCTAGTGCTACTCCCTGTCAGCGGCGCGCAAGCCCTCCGCTGCCGGGGGCGTCGGGCCGGCGCCGTGCGCGGGTAACTCCCGCAGCTCGCCCGGCCGCCACTCCTGCTCCCAGCCGCCGAGGCGCAGGAGGATGTCCACCAGCCCCGCGGTGAACCCCCATACGAGCAGGCCGGAAACGGTGAAGGCCGGCCCGATCCAGCCGGAGGGGTGGCGCACCCGGACCCGGTTGGCCGGGTCGGCGAGCTCGCGTACCGGGACCCGGACGACGCGGGCCACCTCGCCGGCGTCCACCGGCGACACCACGGACGGCGAGTGCCACCACGCGAGCACGGGGGTGACGACGAAGCCGGTGACCGGGATGAACAGGGTCGGCAGGTTGGCCAGCACGTCGACGTCGTCGCGACGCAGCCCGACCTCCTCGGTGGCCTCCCGCAGCGCGGCGTCGACGGCGTCGCGGTCGCCGGGATCGACCGCTCCGCCGGGGAAGGCCGGCTGGCCGGCGTGATCGCGGAGGCTGTGCGCCCGCTCGATCAGCAGCAGGTCCGGACCGTGCTCACCGGCTGCGAACAGCATGAGTACGGCCGACTCCCGGCCGCCCTCGTCCGGCGGCAGGAAGCGGCTCACTGCTTCGGCCGGGACCTGGCGCACCTGCTCGGCGAGGTGCTCCAGCCAGTCCGGGACCGACGGGGGCGGGCTCGCGCTCAGGGGATCGCCTCCACGTCGCCGCGCACCAGCGTGGCCGCCAGCACCGGGTCGGTTGGTCCCAGGCCGGCACTCGGGCACAGCGCCGCCACCCCGCAGGCGCCGCAGGCCGGGCGCTTGGCGTGGCAGACCCGTCGGCCGTGGAAGATCAGCCGGTCGGAGGTAGCGGTCCAGTCCGCCTTCGGCAGCATCGCGGTCAGTTCGCGCTCGATGACCACCGGGTCGTCGTCGGTCGTGAAGTCGAGGCGGCGGGCGAGCCGACCGACGTGGGTGTCCACCGGTAGGGCCGGGACGTCGAAGGCGTGGCCGAGCACGACAGACGCGGTCTTGCGTCCCACCCCGGGCAGGGTGACCAGCTGGTCCATCCGGGGCGGGACCTCGCCGTCGTGCCGTTCGACGAGTGCGGCCGACAGCCCTTGCACGCTCTTGGCCTTGGCGCGGAAGAAACCGGTGGGGCGCAGGACCTGCTCGAGGTCCTCCCGATCGGCGGCGGCGAGTGCCGCGGCGTCGGGGTAGCGGGCGAACAGCCCGGGGGTGACCTCGTTGATCTTCTTGTCCGTCGCCTGCGCCGACAGCACCGTCGCCACCAGCAGCTCGAACGGAGTCGACCAGTGCAGCGCGCAGGTGGCGTCGGGATGCAGCGTGCCGAGTTCGCGGACGACCCGCCGGAGACGCCTCGTGCGACCGAGCGGTGTCGCGTCGCGACGTGCCTCGGGCCCCGCGCTACTCCGGGCCTCGGGCCTCGCGTCGGGACCGGCCGTCGGCGCAGGTCCGGGTGGGGGGCTGCTTTTCAGAGAACTCAGGCGGGCGGCGCACACGGTCACCCAGCCTAGTGCGTCCGTTCCTGCGGCCGTCGGTGCGGCCGAACAGCCCAATGACCTGGCTGTTGGTGACGTTCTGTGACGAGAACCGGGCCTGGCGACCTCAAGAGATCACCGAGCGCGTCCGAGCTTCACATCAGCGACACCGAAAGGGAATTCTGTGCCGAACCTTCCCCGCCCCACCGTCCACCATGACGGTCCGGGCGAGCCCCCGTTCACCCCGCTCTCCCCCCAGCAACCGGCGTCGCCCTCCCCGGAGGACCGTCGCCGGGCCCAGGCCGAGGCGCGAGCCGCGCGTGCGGCCGCCCGGGCCGCGTCCCGGGCGATCCCTCCACAGCGCAGCAGCGACCTGGCCCACCTCGACCTCGACGCGCTGCGGGCCTACCGCACCGCGCTCGCCGCCGAGGAGGACCGCGTCTCCTACTGGCGACGGATCCTGCAGGCCCGGCTGGACACCCTCCGCGCCGTCGAGGGTGCCCGTTCCGCCGACCCGGCAGCGGTCGCGCCGGCGCTGTCGCGGGAACAGATGTGGCGGGGACGGACCGCCCTGGTCCGCGTGGTGCCGGTCGACGACATCCCGCCGCTGCCCGACCTGGCCCGCCTCTGGGAGCAGGTGCCGGCCGAGAACGACGACCGCGGCCGCGTCGAGCTGGTCAGCGGGCTGGACCGGGCCGAGGAGCAGCTGTCGGCCTACCGGACCGCCCTGCACAGGCGTATGGAGGCGGCCAGTGCGGAGCTGATCGCCCGGTACCGCGACGAACCGCAGGCCTGCTTCAGTGCCCTGCCGCTGGGGCCGGTCGACCGCCGCTGACCAGCCGCGGCGCCGGCCGCGGGGAGTCAGGGGTGTATCCGTCCGATCACGGGGGAGAGCTACCGCGTCATGCTGTTGCTGACTGCACTTGTCGTTCCGTTCGCGTTGTTGCTTCTGATGCTCGCCATGGAGCGGGTCGAAGAACCGCTGCGCGTCGACCAGGTAGGCCACGACATCCGTGGTCTCCTGTCGGTGGACGAGGAAGATTCAGCGGTACCGGCTGATCAGGTCGAAAGCCTCGTACGCGAGGGTTACGGTCCTGCATTGGAGCGGTACTGGCGGCGGCGACGCGTCCTCGCCTTACTACGGCGGGAGGGTTGAGGCTGGCATGCTGACGGCTGTGGACGATCTATTGGCGCGGATGCCGGTGTTCTCCGGCCTGGCCGAGGACGCACGTAAAGCTCTTGCCGAGCAGCTTGAACGTCGCGTCGAGCGCCGCGGGGCAATGGTGTTCGCCGAGGGGGAAGCCGGCGACAGCGTCTACATCGTCCTGAACGGCAAAGTCAAGATCTCCCGCCGCTCCGGCGACGGCCGCGAGAACCTGCTGGCCGTGCTCGGCCCCGGCGACATATTCGGCGAGCTCTCGCTGTTCGACCCCGGTCCCCGCACCGCCACCGCCAGCGCCGTCACCGACATCGAGGTCGCCTCGCTCGAGCACTCGGCGCTGCGGCCGTGGCTCGGTCGTCGTCCCGAAGCCGCCGAGCTGCTGCTGAAGGTCCTCGCCCGCCGGCTCCGCCGCACCAACGAGGCCATGGCCGACCTGGTCTTCACCGACGTCCCCGGCCGGGTCGCCAAGCAGCTGCTCGACCTCGCCGAGCGCTTCGGCTCTCCGGCTCCCGGTGGTGCCGTGCGCGTCGAGCACGGGCTCACGCAGGAGGAACTGGCGCAGCTCGTCGGTGCCTCCCGCGAGACGGTCAACAAGTCGCTGGCCGACTTCGCGACCCGCGGCTGGCTACGGCTCGACAGCCGCGCCGTCGTGCTGCTCGACCGCGATCGGCTCTCCCGCCGCGCCCGCTGAGCCCACTTCACAGCTCACTCCGCAGCTCACTCGACGCTGTGTAGCAACTCCGCGGTGACGGCTTCCTCGGACCGTGCCTCGGTCTCCTGGGCGACCCGCAACGCCTCGGCGTAGGCCTGCCGGGCCCCATGCACGTCGCCGGCGGTCCGCAGCGCCGTGCCGAGCGCCCGCAGCGCCAGGACCCGGGATCGGACGTCCTCGGCCGGGATCCACACCGCTCGCCGGGCCACCTCCAAGGCCTCGGCGGGCTCGCCGCTGTCGAGCAGCGAGCCGGCGAGGTGTGCCAACGCCTGCCGGCGGGGGAACAGCAGCGTCTGCTGCCGATTGCCCCACAGCGCTGTGCGCAGCAGCCGGACGGCCACGGCCGGCTCACCGCCCGCTCGTGACACCTGCGCGTTGAGGACGCTCACCCCGAGGGCGACATGAGGTTCGAGATCCAGCCGTTCGAGCACCGTGGTCGCGCGCTCCGCCGACGAGCGGGCCAGCGGTAGGTCATCGACCTCGAGGGCGGCGAGGCCGAGGTAGACCAGGGCGAGCAGGCCGGGCAGCGGATGGCGGCCCTCCTCGGCGACGTGCACCGCACCCTGCAGCCGCTCGAGCGCCGCCGGCGGGTCACCGGCGGAACGGGCGGCCATGCCCTGCGCGACCAGGGCCAGCGACTGACCCCAGGTGTCACCGGTCTCCCGGAACAGCCGCTCGGCCTGCGCGGACTCGGTTCGGGCCGCCGTCACGTCCCCCAACTCGGCAGCCGCCATGGAGTCGACGAGCAGGCAGATCGCCACGCCCCAGCTCTCGGCGAGCGTCTCGGCGAGCGGCACGAGCCCGCGGCTCACCGTCCGCGCCTCCGCCAGCCGGCCCTGCAGCAGCCGGACCAGTGACTCGGTGCCGGCGCACCAGGCGAGACCGCCGGTGTCCTCGAGAGAGGCGAAGTGTTCGGTGGCGTCGACCAGGCAGTCGTCGGCGAACGTGTAGTCGCCCCGGGTGGTCGCCGCCCAGGCCAGGTGCTGCAGGGCCCACCCGGCGCCGCGCCGGTCCTGCTTGGCCCGCGCGATCTCGAGGGCCTGGCCGAACCGGTGCTCGGCGGCCTTGAGCCGCCCCGCGTAGTAGTCCACGAGGCCGAGCTGCCGTACGGCGACGCCGGCGGTCTCCGTCTGGTCGCAGCTGGTGGCCTCGGCGAAGACCCGCTCGAGGAGCTCGACGGCGTCGGAGTCGCGGCCCTGCTTGTAGCGGATGTCGCCGAGGACGGTGAGCGCTCCCAGGCGGACCCGGTCGTCGTTGCTGCCGAGCACCGGCCTCAGCGTGTCCTCGGCCTCCGGCAGCCGGCGCAACGCGGTCAGCGCCTCCGCGAAGCTGAGCCGGACCTCGAGCTGGCGCTCGGTGCTGATGCCACCGCCCTGCGCCCCCCCGCCGAGCACCAGCGCGCGCCGGAGGAGATCGGCCGCCGAGCTGTACTCGTCACGGACAAGGGCGGCCTGGCCGAGGCGGAGCAGGGCTGCAAGACCGAGCTCGCGCACCTGCCACACCGGGTCGGTGACGGGCAGCTGCATCGACGCCGCGAGGCCCAGCGCCGCCTCCGACTGCGCGGCGAGGAAGGCGTCGACCTCGGCGGGCTGTCCCTCGAGCGCCGTCGCGGCCCACCGCGCCGCACGCGCATGACGGCGGGCTCGTTCAGCCTTCGGCAGGCTGCCGTAGGCGACATCACGAGCCATCGGGTGCACGAACGCCCAGGACCGGGGGCTTCGCCCCGCGCGGCCGCCGGGCTCCGAACCGCCCTCGGCGGGACGCAGCAACTGCCGGGCCGCGAGCTCGTCGAGGGCTTCCCGCACCTCGGCCTGCGGACGCCGCTCGACCTCGGCGAGCGCGTCGACGGGAAAGCGGTTGCCCAGCACCGCTGCCGCCCGCAGCACCGCTCGGGCGTCGGGTTCCAGGTCGTCGATGCGGGCGGCGAGCACGGCCTGGACGCCCGCGGGCAGGACCTGCTCGGGCAACTCGCCAACCGGGGTGAGCGTGGAGCCGTTCCGGCGGAGCAGGCCACGGTCGACGAGCAGGTGCAGCAGTTCGGCGAGGAAGTAGGGGTTGCCCCGGGCCCGGCCGAGCAGGTTGTCCCGCGCTCGCTTGTCGAGTTCGGCGCCACCGAGGAAGGCGGTCAGCAGGTCGCCGGCGGCTTCGTCGTCCAGCGGCTCCAGGTGCAGGTTCACCGGGAAGGTGAGACCCGCCGTCGGCAGACCTTCCCGTCCGACGAGGGCCAGCAGCACGGGGCCGCGCAACCGCTGGGCGGTCTCGACGACCGCACGACGGAGCTCGTCGCTGGCCCACTGCATGTCGTCGATGACGACGAGCAGGGGGCCCTCCTCGGCGAGGGCGCGGAGCAGCATCGCCACCCCGTCGAGCACCCCGTCGCGCGGGACCGGGTCCGACGGGGCCGACTGGCTGGGCGGGCCGTGGCCGCTGTCGGCGGCGATGCCGAGCAGCGTCAGCAGCCGGTCGACCAGCGTCGTCGGGGCCCACCACGCCGAGGCGGGGTGGTCGAGGCGCTCGACCGTGCGCCGCACCCGGTCGACGGTGACATCCGCCGGCTCGCTGTCGTCGAGGCCGCACGCGTTCCGGACGATGTCGACGAGCGGGGCGAGGTGCCGGCCCTCGCCGTAGGGGGTCGCCCGTCCCCACAGGACGCGGGCGCCGGGCAGCTCGCTCGCGAACCGGGCCAGCTCCTGAGCCGCCCGTGACTTGCCGACCCCGGCTTCGCCCGTAATGGCGAGCACGCCCGGTCGGTCACCGTGGATCACGTCGAGGCAGGTGCTGATCATCCGGCCGAGCTGGGCGTCGCGGCCGATGAAGGGGACCTCGTCGCCGAGGCCGAGCCGGTTGGTCGCGGCCGGCCGCAGCGTGACCAGCTCGTAGGCCTGCACGGGTTCGCGCTTGCCCTTGAGCCGCAGCGGTGGCAGCGGACGCCACGAGGCGACCGCCATGGTGGCGAGCGCGGTCTCCCGGCCGGCGTAGACCCCGCCGACCAGCGCCGCGTCGGAGAGTCGGGAGGCGGTGTTCACGGTGTCGCCGACGACGGTGTAGGCCAGCGACGCCTGCACCCCGGCGAGCACCTCGCCGGTGTTCAGCCCCACCCGCAGGCCGAGGCGCCGCCCACCACCGCTCTCGTCGGCGACGAGCTGACGGACGGTCTCCTGCATCGAGGCCGCGGCCCGCACGGCCCGCTCGACGTCGTCCTCGTGCGCGGTCGGTGCTCCGAAGACGGCCATGATGCCGTCGCCGGTGAGCTTGTCGACGTGGCCGTCGAAGTCGGTGACGGTCCGGGCGAGCCCGGCGAGCACGCGGTCGGTCACCTCACCGACCCGCTCCGGGTCGAGGTCTTCCGCCCACGCCGTGAAGTCGGACAGGTCGCCGAACAGCACGGTCACCACGCGGCGTTCGGCGCTCTCGCTGCGGCGCAGTCCGGCCAGCGGAACCCCGCAGACGTGGCAGAACTGCGCACCCTCGACGACCGGTGTCCCGCACGCCGGACATGTCGCGACGACCACCGGATGCGGGGTTCCGTCGGCCTCCTGCTGCACGACGGTCAACGTGTCGGGTACCAGCGGCGGCTGCTGGCCGGGCGCAGCCGGGCCAGACGCTGCCCCCAGCACTCCGCCCTCGCCCGGATCGACGTGCAGCCCCGGCACGTGCACACGGCTGCTCATGCCGGCCCGTCCCGCAGGTAGTCCAGCGTCGCGCGCACGGAGAGCTCCGCGGCTGGCCACAGCCGCTCGTCGACGTCGGCGTAGACGATCTCCACGACCTCTCGCGGGGTCGAGGCGCCGGCTTCCGTCGCGCGCCGGACCTCCTCCAGGCGGTCGGCCCGGTGGTCGAGGTAGGCCTGCGCGACCTTCCCGGCGGCGGGTAGCTCGGGGCCGTGCCCCGGCAGCAACGCGGCGTCGCCGTACTCGCGGAGCCGCCGCAGGCTGTCCAGGTAAGGGCCGAGGCGCCCGTCGGGGTGGGCGACGACGGTGGTCCCGCGGCCCAGGATCGTGTCGCCGGTCAGCACCGCGTCGTCGGACGGCAGGTAGAACGACACCGAGTCGGCGGAATGGCCCGGCGTCGCGATGACCGTCAGGCGCACCCCTGCGGCGGTCAGGTCCTCGCCGACCGGCAGTGGGTGTCCGTAGGCGGTGTCCAGCGCGAGCACCGGCGCACCGGTCAGTTCGGCCAGCCGGGGAGCGCCGGCACTGTGGTCGGAGTGGCCGTGGGTCAGCAGGATGAGCTCGACGGGTCCGGCCGCGGCGACCGCGACCAGGTGTTGTTCGGTGAGCGGCCCGGGGTCGACGACGACGGCTGGACCGCCACCGGCTGCGCCGGGGGCTCGCAACACCCAGGTGTTCGTGCCCTCGAGCGTCATCGGGCCGGGGTTCGGGGCGAGCAGCACAGCGGCGCTGGCCGTCACCGGGCGCACGGTGGCCGAGGCCCCGGATGATCCCCCGAGCGTGGGCCCGTTCTGCTGCTTAGCGGTCTCGCTCATCCCTCTGCCGAACCTCGACGTGCCGTGCGGTGCCCTGCCCACCGCAGCCCGCCCTCATGCACTCTGCGCTCATGCGTAGTCCGCGTCGCCGGGCAGAAGGAGCTGGGCTTGTTCACCGCTGACGACCACACGAGGGAGAACGGGTCGGATGTCGCGTCCGTTCGCCGCCCCGAGCACCGAATCCACTGACTGATAACCCGTCAGCTCGGCGAGCGTGAAGGCGGTCGGCGGCATCATCGCCAGCGAGCCGGCCTGGTGCAGGTCGAGGGCCTCCTGCGGTGCGAGCCACATCATCCGGTCGGACTCGCCGCCGACGTCCCGGGTCGCCTGCTCCGGCGGCATGGCCGCGACGAAGAAGCGGGTGTCGTAGCGCTTCGGCTCGGCTTCCGGGGTCACCCAGTGCGCCCACGGCCGCAGCAGGTCGGCGCGTAGGCGCAGCCCCCGCCGGTGCAGCAGCTCGGACAGGCTGAAGCGGCGGTCGAGCAGGCCCTGCCGGTCGGTCTCCCAGCTCGGGTCGGCGACCGGGTCGGTGTCGGCGATGCTCGACGCGTCCGGCCCGGCCAGCAGCACGCCGGATTCCTCGAACGTCTCCCGGACGGCGGCGCAGACCAGGGCCCGGGCCAGGGCGACATCGGCGGTGAGCACCTGGGCCCACTGCGCCGGCCCGGGGCCGAGCCAGTCCGAGATCGACCCGTCCGGCGCCTCGGTGGGCTCGATCGCGTCGGCGGGGTCGACGCTGCCGCCGGGGAAGACGTGCATCCCGGCCGCGAAGGCCATGGTGCGGACCCGGCGCAGCAGGCAGGCCTGCAAGCCCGCGGCCGACCCGTTCTCGCGCAGCAGCACCACGGTCGAGGCGTGCTTGG
>JAVEDQ010000241.1 GCA_030840885.1 Frankiaceae bacterium | reverse complement strand
CGCCGCGGCTGTGGCCGCTGTCGAACCCTCGACGGCGGGAGCCGAGACGGACGCGGAGTCCGGGCTGCCGGCACCGCGAGCGGCGCCGCGTCGGCGGCGGCGCGGCGCGCCGTCGCCGGACTGGTCCGGGGATGGCTGGTCCGGGGAGGACGGCTCCGCAGCCGAGCTGGTGTCCGACGGTGCCGCGGGCGGCGCGGCCGCAGCAGCGGAGACCTCGGCACCGCTCGGGGCGGGGGCCGGCGGGGCCGGCTGGACCGGCGCGTCCCTGTCCTCCGCGGGCTGGGGGGTGGGCTGGGGAGCGACCGCCGCCGCGACCTCCTGCTGCGCGGCGGCGTCGCTGCGGTCGGCGTGAGATGTCGGGGCCGGAGCCTGAACCGAGCTGCCAGCGGCGCCCGCAGACCCGCCCCGCGCCGCTTCGATGGCCGAGACGAGCTGCCCCTTGCGCATCCGACCCGTCCCCGGGATGCCGAGCGACGAGGCGAGGCCCTGCAGCTCCTGCAGCAGCATGCCGGCGAGCCCCTCGCCGCCACGACGGCGGCGGGCGGGGGTGGTGCCAGCAGATGTTGCGTCGGTGGAGCCGGAGTCGGCTGACCCGCCGTCCCCGCCGGCCGAGCGGGCGCCGGTGGCGTCGGTCGGCTCAGGCAGCAGTTCGGTGGTGTCGCTCAAGGTGACGATCCCTTCGGGCCGGCTCGGGGCCGGCGATATCTCTGTTTGGTGAAATCCGCTGTTTTGGTGGAGTCCGACTCGGAGGACGGACGGTCGACGCACAGCGCGACAACGACGCGCAGCAACCTCTGGGAGCAGAAGGCCCCAGATCAGCGGGGCCGGCGAACCAGCTGGCCCCGGGGGTGCTTCCCTACAACGGAGAACGAGCGCACCGCAGGAAGGAGGGCGGGAAGAGCACGCTCCGGAGGTACTGGTGCGCTCGAAGCCTATCCCACTACCCGAAGGACGCAACACGCTCCGTGTGCGTGTCGATCGGGCCCAGGGCGTGCACCGTCGGTCAGCAGCGTCAGGCAGCAGCGCCGGGAGCACCGTGGGGAGCACCGTCGTCTGGCAGGACGTCGGTCGTCAGCACGCCTTGCGAGGCCAGCCCCGGCCGGAGGACCGTCACCGCCCCGGCGGGCGTGACGTCGCCGGCGATCCGCACGGCGCGGTCGGCCTCGTCGCCGTCACGGCACAGCGCGAGCACCGTGGGCCCGGATCCGGAGAGCACCGCCGGCACACCGACGGAGCGCAGCGCCTCGAACAGCGCCGCGGAGATCGGAACGGCCGGCAACCGGAATGGCTGGTGGAGCCGGTCCTCAGTTGCGGCGAACAACAACTCGGGTCGGCTGGTCAGCGCGGCGACGAGCAGCGCGGCCCTACCGGCGGCGAAGGCGGCATCGCGGTGCGGAACCATCTCGGGCAGCGCAGCGCGGGCCGCGCTGGTGGACGTCCGCACCGTCGGGACGAACAGGACGGGTTCGAGCTGCTCCGCCGGTTCCAACCGGACGGCGCGGGTGGCCCGACCGTCGGAGAAGGCGATCGTGGCCCCGCCGAGCAGGCAGGGGGCGACGTTGTCCGGGTGACCCTCGATCTCGGCGGCCAGGTCGAGCGCCAGCTCCCCCGCCGGGTCCGCCCCGCGGACGGCGAGCGCGGCTGCGACGCCGGCGCAGATCGCCGCCGACGACGAACCGAGCCCGCGTGAGTGCGGAATGTGCGAGCGGTAGGACAGCTGCAGGCCGGCGGGCTGGCCACCCGTCGCGTCGAAGGCGCGCCGGGCCGCCCGGACGACGAGGTTGGTCTCGTCGAGCGCCACGCCCGACCCGCCGTCCCCGACGTAGGGGTTCACGACGAGTCCCCCCGTCGTGATGCGCAGGGTGAGCTCGTCGCGCAGTTCGACGGCCAGACCGAGTGTGTCGAAGCCGGGGCCGAGGTTCGCGCTCGTCGCAGGGACGGAGACGCGTACCGCGGCGCCGTCCGGCCCCCGGTCGAGCTGGTGGGGCTCGCCGGGCTGGATTCCCGAGCTGCGGTCCCCCACGCTCAGGCGAGGCCGAGTTCCGCCGCCGCGACCTGCGCGTCGGGCGGCACGGCCGTCGGCTTCTTCGCACCGCTGATGGCCCAGTCCGGATCCTTCAGTCCGTGACCGGTCACGGTGCAGACGATCGTCTCGCCCTGGTGCAGGAGGCCGTCGGAGTGCGCCTGCAGCAGGCCGGCGACGCTGGCCGCGCTCGACGGCTCGACGAAGACGCCCTCCTTGGTGGCCAGCAGCTTGTAGGCAGCGAGGATCTGGCGGTCCGAGACCGCGCGGATGGTGCCACCGGACTCGTCGCGCGCCTGCAGCGCCGACTGCCACGACGCAGGGTTGCCGATGCGGATGGCCGTGGCGATGGTCGAGGGCTTGGGCACGGGCTCGCCGGAGACGATCGGCGCGGCACCGGCGGCCTGGAAACCGAACATCCGCGGCCGGCCGGCGATGACCCCGGATTCGAAGTACTCCGAATACCCGCGCCAGTAGGCAGTGATGTTGCCGGCGTTGCCGACCGGGAGGCAGTGCACGTCGGGTGCCCGGCCGAGGGCGTCGACCACCTCGAACGCGGCGGTCTTTTGGCCCTCGATCCGGTCGGGGTTCACGCTGTTCACCAGCGTCACCGGGTACTGCTGCGAGAGGTCGCGCGCCAATGTCAGGCAGTCGTCGAAGTTGCCCTCGACCTCCAGCAGCTTCGCGCCGTGCACCAGGGCCTGTGCGAGCTTGCCCAGCGCGATCTTTCCGGTCGGCACCAGCACGGCGCAGGTCAGGCCGGCGCGGGCCGCGTAGGCCGCCGCCGAGGCCGAGGTGTTGCCGGTGCTCGCGCAGATGACGGCCTGGCTGCCCTCCTCGACGGCCTTGCTGATCGCCATGGTCATCCCGCGGTCCTTGAACGACCCGGTGGGGTTGGCCCCCTCGACCTTGAGGTGAACGGCACAGCCGGTTCGCTCGGAGAGCTCGCGGGCCGCGACGAGCGGGGTACCGCCTTCGCACAGCGAGACCACCGGGGTGTTCGGGCCGACGGGCAGCCGGTCGCGGTACTCCTCGATGACGCCTCGCCAGCCGCCACGGGCACCAGGGGCGGAGACCGCGTCGGCTGCTGCGGCGGTGGTGCGCACGTCGCCCGGGCCCTGCCCTGCGTCAGCCCTGGTGCCGGCCTCGGCCGATCGTCCCGCCGGGATCGTGGTCATGATTCCCCCTCCACCCGCATGACGCTGGCCACGGCCCGGACGACGTCCAGGCCGCGAAGATCTTCCACCGTGGTCGCCAGGGCCTCGTCCGAGGCCACGTGGGTCACCAGCACCAGGCTCGCGTCATCGCCGTGCCCCTCCTGGCGGACGCTGGAGATGCTGACGTCGTGCTGGGCGAACGCGCCCGCCACCGACGACAGGACACCGGCTTTGTCGGCGACGTCAAGGCTGACGTGGTACCGGGTCTGCGTCCGGCCCATCGGTAGCACCGGAAGGTTGGCGTACGTCGACTCCTGCGGGCCCCGCCCGCCGCTGACCCGGTTGCGGGCGACGGCGACGAGGTCGCCGAGCACGGCGCTCGCCGTTGGAGCCCCGCCGGCACCGCGGCCGTAGAACATCAGCGAGCCGGCGGACTCGGCCTCGACGTAGACGGCGTTGAATGCCTCGCGCACGCCGGCCAGCGGGTGCGTGCTCGGGATCATCACCGGGTGGACGCGGACGCTCACGCCCGGCTCGGTGTCGGAGCGCTCGGCCAGGGCCAGCAGTTTGACGGTGCAGCCCATCGCCCGGGCGCTCGCCATGTCGGCCGAGGTGACCGCAGCGATGCCCTCGCGGTAGACGTCGGCCGCGGTCACCCGGGTGTGGAAGGCGATCGAGGCGAGGATCGCGGCCTTGGCGGCGGCGTCGAAGCCGTCGACGTCGGCGGTGGGGTCGGCCTCGGCGTACCCGAGCGCGGTGGCCTCCTCGAGCGCTTCGGCGAAGCTGCCGCCGGTCTCGTCCATGCGCGTGAGGATGAAGTTGGTGGTGCCGTTGACGATGCCCATCACGCGCGTGACGTGGTCACCGGCGAGACTCTCGCGCAGCGGGCGGAGGATCGGGATGGCCCCGGCGGTGCTGGCCTCGTAGTACAGGTCGGCCCCGCCCTCGGCCGCGGCGGCATGCAGGGCCGGGCCGTCGGCGGCCAGCAGCGCCTTGTTGGCGCTCACGACGCTCTTGCCGTGCCGCAACGCCGAGAGCAGCCAGGAGCGCGCGGGCTCGATGCCGCCGACCACCTCGACCACCAGGTCCACGTCGTCACGTGCGACGAGGCCGGCGGCGTCCGCGGTCAGCAGGGACGGGTCGACGGCGAGGCCCCGTCGACGTTGCGGCCGGCGCACGGCGATGCCGGCGATCTCCAGCCGGCGTCCGATGCGCGCCGCGAGATCGTCGGCGTCCCGCTCGAGCAGCCGGACGACCTCGCTGCCGACGGTGCCGCAGCCCAGCAGCGCGACGCGCAGCGGCGGCGCGGAGAGCGCGGCCGACGCGGCGCTGGCGGCGGCGGTGTCGCGGAGGCTCACGGGACGTCCAGGCGGAGCAGGTCGTCCTCGGTCTCGCGCCGCACGATCATCCGGGCCTCGCCGTCGCGCACGGCCACCACACCGGGGCGCGGCACGTGGTTGTAGTTGCTCGCCATCGAGCGGTGGTACGCGCCGCTGGCCGGCACGGCGACGAGGTCGCCGGGCGCCAGGTCGCCGGGCAGCGGCACGTCATGCACGACGACGTCGCCGCTCTCGCAGTGCTTGCCCACCAGCGTCACGACATGGGCATCGGCCGTGCTGGCCCGCGACGCGAGCCGGGCGGTGTAGTGCGCGCCGTAGAGGCTGGTCCGGGGGTTGTCGCTCATGCCGCCGTCCACGCTGACATAGGTGCGCAACCCCGGCAGCTCCTTGACGGTGCCGACGGTGTAGACGGTGACCGTGCCCGGGCCGGCGATCGCGCGCCCCGGCTCGACCGCCAACCGTGGCGCGGTCAGCCCCGCCTGCGCGCACTCCTTCTCGACGATCCAGGCGAGCCGCTCGGCGGTCTCGCCGACGTCGAGCGGTGCGTCCTCGGTGGTGTAGGCGATGCCGAGGCCGCCGCCGAGGTCGAGCTCGGGCAGCTCGACGCCGTGCTCGTCCCGGACGGCGGCGAGCAGGCCGACCATCCGGTGGGCGGCGAGGCGAAAGCCGGCGGTGTCGAAGATCTGCGAACCGATGTGGGCGTGCAGCCCGACCAGACGCAACTCGGGCGAGGCCAGCACGACGCGCACGGCCTCGCCCGCGGCCCCGCTCGCCAGCGAGAAGCCGAACTTCTGGTCCTCCTGGCCGGTGGAGACGAACTCGTGGGTGTGCGCCTCCACGCCGGGGGTGACACGGATGTAGACCGGCTGGGTCACCCCGGCGTCGCGGCAGATCGCGGCGAGGCGCTCGATCTCGTGCTCGGAGTCGACGACGAT
>JAVEDQ010000236.1 GCA_030840885.1 Frankiaceae bacterium | reverse complement strand
CGAAGGGCGGCTCCCCCGGCGTGGGGAAGCCGCCCTTCGGAGCGGTGCCGTTCTGAGCGGTAGGACTCAGCCCTTACGCTTGGTGATCTCGTCGGTCAGCTGCGGGACGACGTTGAACAGGTCGCCGATCAGGCCGAAGTCGGCCAGCTCGAAAATCGGGGCCTCCTCGTCCTTGTTGATCGCGATGATCGTCTTGGACGTCTGCATGCCGGCCCGGTGCTGGATGGCACCGGAGATGCCCACCGCGATGTACAGCTGCGGCGAGACGGTCTTACCGGTCTGCCCGACCTGGTTCTGATGCGGGTACCAGCCGGCGTCGGTGGCGGCGCGGGAGGCGCCGACGGCTCCGCCGAGCGTGTCGGCGAGCTTCTCGACCAGCTCGAAGTTCTCCGCGCCGGCCAGACCGCGACCGCCGGAGACGACGACCGCCGCCTCGGTGAGGTCGGGGCGGCCGCTCTTGGACTCGACGACCCGATCGGCGACCCTGGCGCCCTTGGCGGCGTCGGAGATCGAGAGCTCGATCCGCTGCTCCGTGGCGTCGCCGGTCGCCGGCTCGGCGGCGGTGGCGTTGGGGCGCACCGCGAAGATCGGCGTGCCCTTGGCGACCTCGGAGGTAACGATGGTCGAGCCACCGAAGATCTCCTGGGTGGCCTTGCCATCCGCGGTGAGGTCGGTGACGTCCCAGAGGAAACCGCTGCCCGTCTTGATCGCGGCGCGGGCGCCGGCCTCACGGGCGTCGGGGGTGGCGGCGACGAGCACGGCGACCGGTGACGACGAGGAGATGACCGACGCGAGGGCCTCCGCCTTGGGGGCGACGAGGTAGTCCTCGAGGTCGTTGCTCTCCGCGACGTAGACCTTCGCGGC
Organism: Frankiaceae bacterium; assembly: GCA_030840885.1. Lineage (GTDB taxonomy): Bacteria > Actinomycetota > Actinomycetes > Frankiales > Frankiaceae > JAVEDQ01. Next base: position 7,791 of record JAVEDQ010000236.1, on the reverse strand, counting down.
GCCGTATTCGGCCAGGTAGTTCTTGGCCTTCTCGAAGGTGCCCTCGGCACCCAGGAAGACCGCCGACGGCTCGCCCAGACGGCGGGCGAGCGTCAGCAGTTCGCCGGTGACCTTTTTCGGGGCACCGCCGTCGTGCTCGACGAGTACGAGAACCTCAGCCATGGCGATACCTCTCAGATCAGCTTCTGCGTTGCGAGGAACTCGGCGATCTTGGAGCCGCCGTCGCCCTCGTCCTTGACCTTCTGCCCAGCCGACTTCGGCGGCCGAGCCGTTGCCTCGTCGACCTTGGTGGTCGCGTTGGCGAGACCCACGCTGCCGGCGTCGATGCCGGCGTCACCGAGACCCATCACGGTCAGCGGCTTCTTCTTCGCGGCCATGATCCCCTTGAAGGAGGGGTAGCGCGGCTCGTTGATCTTCTCGACCACACCGACGAGGGCGGGGAGCGCTCCCTCGACGACGGCGTAGCCGTTGTCGCCCTGGCGCTCGATGGTGACCGTCGAGGCAGCCGGGTCGACCGTGACCTTGCGGGCCAGCGTCAGCTGCGGGAAGCCGAGACGCTCGGCGAGCAGGGCGCCCATGACGCCGCCGCGGGCGTCCGAGGCTTCGGACGAGGTGATGACGAGGTCGGGCGAGAGCCCGGAGATGACCTTGGCGAGCGCCTCGGAGGTGCCGAGCGCGTCGGAGCCGTGCAGCGACTCGTCGGTGAGGTGGACGGCCTTGTCGGCGCCCATCGACAGAGCCTTGCGGATCGTCTCGACGGCCTTCTCGGGGCCCATGCTGACGACGGTGACTTCACCGCCGTGAGCCTCCTTGATGCGCAGGGCCTCTTCGACCCCGTACTCGTCCATCTCGTTCATGACGTTCTCGACGTTCTTGCGGTCGGTCGTCTTGTCGGATGTGTCGAGCTTCTTTTCCGCCCAGGTGTCCGGCACCTGCTTGACGGTCACGACGATGTTCACGCGTCGGGCCTCCGTTGGCACTGCTCTCATCGCTGAGAGTCCTATGGCTGGGCGGTCATGGGAGTCGCCGAATGGCGTCCCACCTCGCACAGACACCGCTAAGTTACCCGGCGGTAGACAACGGCCCACATCCGGGGTCCGTGAGTGGTGCCACAGCCCTCGTCGCTGAGGTTATCCGTCCCGGACGACGCCCGACGACCCTCCTCGATCGACCGGCGGGAGGAGAGCCGCCACGTAGCATCCCCGCCGTGACGGGGCCGACTGGACAGCGCGTCGGGAGCTCGCCCGATGGCTCGCCCGGCGCCGCGCAGCTGGTCCCGGACAACAGCCCTGATCCGCTGGTGCTGACAGGTGAGAGAACCCTTCCCGGCATCGCCCACGAGAACTACTGGTTCCGGCGCCACGAGGCCGCCTACCGGGCGCTGCTGCCCTTCGTCCAAGGTGCGAGCGTGCTCGAGGCCGGGTGCGGCGAGGGTTACGGCGCCGCCGCGCTGCGCGAGCGCGCCCGCTCGGTGCTCGCCGTCGACTACGACGTCCCGGCGGCGACCCACGCCCGCGCGACCTACCCCGAGATCGACGTGGTCCGCGGCGACCTGCAGCGGCTGCCGCTCGCCGACGGCGCCGTCGAGGTGGTGAGCAACCTGCAGGTGATCGAACACCTGTGGGACCAGCCTGCGTTCATCGCCGAATGCGCCCGGGTGCTGCGTCCGGCGGGGACGCTGCTGATCACGACACCGAACCGGATCACCTTCTCCCCGGGCCGCGACACCCCGCTGAACCCGTTCCACACCCGCGAGCTGTCGGCGGCCGAGCTCGCCGAGCTGCTCGATCGCGACTTCATCGTCACCCGGATGATGGGCCTGGGCCATGGCCCCCGGCTTCGCCGCTGGGAACGCCGCCACGGCTCGGTCATGGACGCCCAGCTCGCCGGGCCGCCGGAGACCTGGAGCCCGGCGCTGCGCAGCTTCGTCGCCGGCGTCAGCGCCGACGACTTCATGGTCTCGGCGGCCGACGTCGACGCGAGCCTGGACCTCGTGGCCGTCGCCTACCGCCGACCTTGAACACGGTCGCTTCCGCCGACCAGCCCGCCACGCGCGGGACCTGCTGCGTGGTCCTGCACAGCCACCTGCCGTGGCTGGCCCACGCGGGCACCTGGCCGGTCGGCGAGGAGTGGCTCTACCAAGCGTGGGCGGACTCCTATCTGCCGCTGACCGAGCTGCTGCTACGCCGGTCCGCGGCCGGCCACCGGTCGCAGCTGACGCTCGGTGTGACGCCGGTGCTGGCCGCGATGTTGGACGACCCGTACTGCCTGGACGAGTTCCGGACCTGGGTCGCCAACTGGGCCGTCCGCGCGGACGGCGCGGTCGTCGACGGCGTCGGTGTGGCCTCGGACGAGGCCCGCCGGGCGCGGGCGGCGACGGTGCAGCTCGAGACGGACTGGTCAGCCGGCGCCAGCCCGGTGCTGCGCCGTCTCGCGGACGCGGGCGTCGTCGAGATCCTCGGTGGCCCGGCCACCCACCCGTTCTTGCCGCTGCTCGACGAACCCGTCGCCCGCGCGGCCCTCGAGACCGGGCTGCAGGACGCGACGGTCCGGCTGGGCCGTCGCCCGTCCGGCATCTGGGCGCCGGAGTGCGCCTACCGGCCGGGTCTGGAGGAGCTCTACCGCGACGCGGGCGTGACCCACTTCCTCGTCGACGGACCGACGGTGGGTGGGCGCACCGGCCACCCCTACGACGTCGCCGGCTCGGGCGTCGTCGCCCTGGCCCGCGACCTCGACGTCAGCTACCGGGTGTGGTCCCCGACCGCCGGCTACCCAGGTGGCCTCGACTACCGCGACTTCCACACCTGGGACCACCCGTCCGGCCTGAAGCCGGCCAGGGTGACCGGGCACGGGGTGGAGCCGGAGCACAAGGCGCCCTACGACCCGGCCGCCGCCACCGCAGCGTTGGCCTGCGACGTCGACGACTTCGTGGGCGCCGTCGCCGAACGGCTCGCCGCGCACCAGGAGGCGACGGGCGCACCCGGCCTGGTCGTCGTCGCCTACGACACCGAACTGTTCGGGCACTGGTGGCGCGAGGGCCCGCAGTTCCTGGAGGCGGTGCTCGACCGGCTGCCGGCGGCCGGGGTGCGGCTCGCGACGCTGGACGAGGCGCGTCGGCTGCCGGCCGAGTCCATGCCGCTACCGGCGGGCTCCTGGGGGGCGGGCAAGGATTGGCACATCTGGACCGACCAGGTGCACCTGACCGACCAGGGCCGGGACGTCGCCCGACGGCTGACCGACCTCGTGGGACGTCGCTTCGCGACCGGTCGCAGCGCCAGGGACCCCCGCTACGACCAGCTCGCGCGCGAGGCGCTGCTGACCCTCTCCTCGGACTGGGCCTTCCTCGTCTCACACGGCAGCAGCCCGGACTACGCCAGCCGCCGGGCCGACGAGCACGCCGCCCGCTTCGCCGAGTTGGCGGACGTCCTCGAACCCGAACTCGCCTCCGGTGCCGTCGCCGGTACCGCCTCCGATCCGGCACGGACCGCGGCGCTGGTCGGCCGTCTCCGACATCTCGACGGCCCGTTCGGCACTCTGGACGCACGCACGTTGCTCGACGGGCAGCGCGACGCAGGCGTTGACACAAGCGCTGACACAGAGGTTCGGGGGTGATGCGGATGCGCGTCCTGATGCTGTCGTGGGAGTACCCGCCGCTGGTGCACGGCGGGCTAGGCCGGCACGTGGAGGCGCTCGCCGGGGCCGTTGCGGGTCTCGGGCACGAGGTGACGGTGGTCGCGCCGGGCTCGGCCGAGCAGCCCCGTCCGAAGCCGCCGGGCTCCGCCCGCCATGTCTGTGGCGTCCGCGTCCTGCACCCGCACCCCTCCGACCCCGTGGTCGCGCTCTCCGTCGGCGACCTGCACGGTCACGTCGCGACCCTCGGTGCCGCGCTGGCCCGGGTGGCGGTGGCCGCCGGCCGGGACGCCACGGGCGACGGCGATGGCTTCGACCTCGTCTGCGCACACGACTGGGTCGTCGGACAGGCCGCGGTCAGCGTCGCTTCGGCCCTCGACATCCCCCTCGTGGTCACCATCCACGCCACCGAAGCCGGCCGTCATCAGGGCTGGCTGCCCGGGGAGCTCTCGCGGTCGATCCACGCGACCGAGCACTGGCTGACGTCCCTGGCCGCCCGCACCGTCGTCTGCTCGGAGTCCATGCGCAGCGACGTGCAGCAGCTGTTCGGCCTGCCCGACGCCCGGGTCGCCGTCGTCGGCAACGGCGTGGACCTGCAGCGATGGCCGCACGGCCGGCCGGTGCAGGAGCGCGAGCCGCTCGTCGTCTTCGCAGGTCGCCTCGAGTACGAGAAGGGTGTGCAGGTCCTGCTGCGCACCGTCGCGCGGCTCCGGCGACGCGTGCCCGGCGTCCGTGTCGTCGTGGCCGGCACCGGCACCTATCTGGCGGAGCTGCGCACCCTCGCGACGAAGCTGCGGCTCGGTCGCGCCGTCACCTTCACCGGACGCCTCGACGACGACGCGCTGATCGCGCTCTACCAACAGGCCGCAGTGGTCGCCGTGCCGTCGATCTACGAGCCGTTCGGCTTGGTCGCGTTGGAGGCGGCGGCCTGCGGCGCTCCGCTGGTGGTCTCCGACGTCGGTGGGCTGGCCGAGTTCGCCGACGGTGGCCGCGTCGCGCTCACCGTTGCCCCGGACGACGCCGCCGCGCTCGCCGACGGGTTGACGACGGTGCTGACCGACCGCGATCTCGCCGAGAAACTCGCCACCCGGGCGTCGGAGAGCGCCGATGTGCACGGCTGGGATGCCGTCGCCGAACGAACCTGCTCCGTTTACCGCGATGTGCTGGCCGGCGGACCGGTCGACCGGCTGCCGGTCGTCGAACCACCGGCCGACACCAACCTGCTCCGACCGGGTCGCTAGCCGGCAGCGAGCCGCTTCGCGGTGCGACGCTGTTGCGCCGCCGCGAGTCGGAGGGCGAGGGGGGTCAGTGCCGTCGCCAGTCGGGGCGTGGCCGCGGTGAGCCGACTGAACGGACCCATCAGGCGGGGCACGGCGGCGACGGGCTGCGGCCGGTCGATCAGCGCGACGGCGCGGGCGGCGACGTCCGTCGACTGCAGCAGCCGGCCGCCGAACGGCGCCGAGGCCCAGAAGTCGTCGGTGCGGTCGTGCAGCATCGGCGTCCAGATGCCGGCCGGGCACAGGCAGGAGATCGAGATGTTGCGCGCGCCGGTGGCGCGTAGCTCGCCCAACGTCGAGAGGCTGAAGGCGAGCGCGGCGTGCTTCGACGCGCTGTAGGCGGCCATGCCGGGCACCGGCGCGAGCCCGGCGAGCGAGACGACGTTGACGATGCTGCCCCGCCCGCGGTCCCGCATCGGGGACAGCGCGGCAAGGGTCCCGTTCATCGTGCCGAAGGTGTTGATCTCGATGACGCGCCGCTGGGTGGCGAGGTCGAGCTCGAAGCTCGGACCGGTGGCGAGGATGCCCGCGTTGTTGACCCAGACGTCGAGCCGGCCGTGGTCGGCGACGACCGCCGCGGCCAGTGCGGTGCAGGCGTCGGGGTCGCGCACGTCGAGCGGGCGGCCGGCGACGGAGGCCCCGAGATCGCGAATGGCGGCGGCGAGTGCGTCGGTGTCGACGTCGGTCGCGACCACGACGTCACCCCGTCCGGCGAGGAGCCGGACGATCTCGAGGCCGAGACCGCGGGCGGCACCGGTGACGACGCAGACGCGCGCGCTCACGCCCGACCCACTCACCGACGGCCCGGTGCCATCGGGAGGTCGGACTGCTCGGCGGAGTCGACCGGGGCGGTCATTCCGGCGGCACGGGCGGCGTCCTCCGCCACGGAAGCAGCAGCCAGCTCGGTCTCGGTCGGCTCTATCTGCGCCGCCTGCGCGGCCTTCTTCAACGCGTGCTGGCGGCCTTCCTCGGCCCAGATCGCCTCCTGCGCCGCCCGCTTGCGCGCGTCGTCGACGCGGTTGCGCACCACCCGGACGGGCACCCCGACCGCGACCGAGAAATCGGGCACGTCCGCATTCACCAGGCAGTGGGCGGCTACGACGACGCCGCGGCCGATCGTCGTGCCCCGCAGGACGGTCACCTTGGTGCCGAGCCAGCAGTCCGGACCGATCCGCACCGGGCTCTTCGTGATGCCCTGGTCCTTGATCGGCATCCCGATGTTGGTGAAGACATGGTCGAAGTCGCAGATGTAGATCCAGTCGGCCAGGATCGTCGCGGACCCGAACTCGATGTCGAGGTAGGTGTTGACGGTGTTGTCCTTGCCGAACACGCACTTGTCGCCGATGCGGAGGGTGCCCTCGTGGGCCCGCAACGCATTGCCGTTGCCGATGTGGACCCACTTGCCGACGATCAGCCGGCCGTAGCCCTTGCGGGCGTAGAGCTCGACGTTCTTGCCGAGGAAGACGAAGCCCTCGGTCACGATGTGCGGGTTGCGCGCCTTCCAGACGAAGAACCGCCAGTAGCGCACCAGGTAGAACGGCGTGTAGGCCCGGTGCCGGAGCACCCACCGCAGCGAGGCGACGGTGAAGAACTTCGCCTGCCGCGGATCCTTACGGGCGTCCAACGGGTCCCGCGTCAGCAGCGGGCGCCCTTCGGCGACGCGTCGGACCGCGGCAATCAGTGCGGCGAGCAGCGCTCGCATCAGGCCGGTCCGCCGGGCTTCCGGCCAGCGGCTGGCTTCTGGTCGGCCGGCTTCCGCCCAGAGATGAGCGCGTTGTAGAACAAGCCCTGCGGCACGACGTGGCGCCACACGTTCTCGTCCATCCACGCCAGGCGCTGCCAGGTGTGGAAGGCGGCGAAGAAGTAGCGCACCGGCAGCTTCTCGGTGCGCACCGCCGCCTCGAACGTCCGCGTCGGCCAGCCGAACCACGACGCGGTGAGTTCCTCGGTCTCGACCCGGACGTCGACGGCCCCGTTCCGCTCGCCCAGCGCGACGAGGTCGGCCGGCGGGAAGGTGTGCAGGTCGACGACGGCCTCGAGCGCGGCCGCCTCGGACGAGGCGTCGAGGTCGTGCTGCGGCTTCCGCAGCCCGCGCAGGCCCGGCAGCCTGGTGACGTTGGTGGTTGCCCACCAGGTCAGCCGGGACAGGCGCCGCGCGAGGAAGTCGCCGTGCCGCGTCGGCTCGCCGGCGAACACGAACCGACCGCCCGGCTTCAGCACGCGGAGGATCTCGCGGACCGTGGTGTCGAGGTCCGGGATGTGGTGCAGCACGGCGTGCCCGACGACGAGGTCGAAGCTGTCGTCGTCGAACGGGAGCCGCTCGGCGTCGGCGACGCGGCCCTCGACGTCGAGACCGAGGCTCTTCGCGTTGCGGACCGCGACCTCGACCATGCCGGGGCTGATGTCGGTGACGGCGAGTCCGTCGCGGGCGATGACGCCGCCGGAGACGAGGTTCAACGAGAAGAAGCCGGTACCGCAGCCGAGTTCGAGGGCGGTGGCGTAGGGCCAGCCGTCGCGTCCGGCGACGAGTGCGAAGCGGTCGCGGGCGTAGTCGATGCAGCGCTCGTCGTAGCTGATCGACCACTTCTCGTCGTAGGTGCTGGCCTCCCAGTCGTGGTAGAGGATGTTGGCCTGCTTGGGGTCCGAGCGGGCCGCCTCCACCTCCTGCCGGGTCGCCGGTGCGGGTGGCGGGGCACTCGGCACCTCGTCCGCGCGGGCCGCGCGGGCCTGGCTCGTGGTCACAACGTTCTCCTTCGGCTGCATGCCGTGCGTTTCTTGGTCAGCGACCGCTGAACGACGCCTTGCCGGGGCCGTTCTCGAGGAAGCTCGCCATCCCGACCTTCTGGTCGTCGGTGCCGAACAGGCCGGCGAACAGCGCCGTCTC
>JAVEDQ010000194.1 GCA_030840885.1 Frankiaceae bacterium | reverse complement strand
TTCGTCCGTGGCGGTGACCGTGCTGGCGTAGGGCAGGCCGGTCGCCTCCCGCACCGGCAACGCGTCCATGTCCGCGCGCAGGAGCACCGTCGGCCCGGTCCCGTTGCGAAGAACGCCGACGACACCCGTGCCGCCGATCCCACGGGACACGTCGAAGCCGGTCTCTCCCAGACGGGTGGCGACAGACGCGGCTGTGTCCTGCTCCTGGTGCGACAGCTCCGGATGCTGGTGCAGGTGCCGGTAGAACTCCTCCTGCCAGGGCCGGACCTCGTCGAGCCTGTTCAGTACTGATGCGGGGTTCGCCATGCCGTCCCTCTCCGACCAAAGCATTCGACGTCACCTCCCTACCCACGAGGACGCCACCCGGGAGGTCGTCTGGTCGGACGTCTCGTGACGGGTGTCGACGAGATCCGCAGCTGTCCGGAGGTCGCTCGGGGCCGGACGGACTGTTCGACGTGCCGGCGGGGTAGGGGCCGGCCAGGCGCGGGCGGTTGGAGCGGACATGAGCGTTGACAGCATGGCGCCGCACCTCACCCCTGCGGCGTTCGTCGGGCACGGCAACCCCATGAACGCGCTCGAGCTCAACCGATACACCGCGGCCTGGCGGGCGTTCGGCGAGGCGGTGTCGCGACCAAGGGCGATCCTCGTCGTGAGTGCGCACTGGTACATCAACGCCACCGCCGTAACCGCAATGGAGCGGCCGCGGACGATCCATGACTTCTACGGCTTCCCGAAGCAACTGTTCGACGTGCAGTACCCCGCGCCCGGGCTGCCGGATCTACACGACGAGGTGTCGGAGATCGTCAAGCCGACCTGGGTCGGTAGGGACGTGGACAGCTGGGGCATTGACCATGGCACCTGGTCAGTGCTCGTGCACGCGTTCCCGGACGCCTCCATCCCGGTGGTGCAGCTGAGCATCAACGCCGACAAACCGCTGGACTACCACCTCGAACTCGGAGCCAAGCTCGCGCCGCTACGCGAGCGCGACGTCCTCGTGCTGGCCAGTGGCAACGTGGTGCACAACCTCCGCGGCATGAACTGGTCGCTCGAGGATGACGGGTTCGATTGGGCACAGCGTTTCAACGAGGACGCCAAGCAGCGCATGCTCACCGACCCGACCGAGTTCGCGACGATGGACGCCCACGCCGACTACCGCCGTGCGGCACCGACACCCGACCACTTCATCCCGGCCCTCTACCTGGCCGGCCTTGCCGGCGCAGCCGGCACTGAGGAGATGTCGGTTCTGGTGGACGGGTACGCCTACGGCTCGCTGTCGATGACCGCCTACACCCTCGGGCTGGACTGCGGCCAAACCGCGGAAACAGCCGGTGCACCGTCGGCTCCGCCGGGCCTGCCGCCTGACAACTCGAACATCTGATCAGCCGCTGCGTGCGTCCGGACGTCGCCGCCGCCTTCTTGCTGACGAGAAGGGACTGGCACCGGCCCATCGAGTAGTAGCCGAGGGCCTATGATTGGCACTCGGATTCGGTGAGTGCCAGCTCCGCAGCGGAGCGCATCCTCTCGTCCCGTCTGACGTGCCAGGAGGTGGAGACATGCTCGAAGAGCGCCGCCTCGAGGTCCTCCGCGCCATCGTCGAGGACTTCGTCCTGACCAACGAGCCCGTCGGCTCCAAGGCGCTCGCCGATCGTCACCAGCTGGGCGTCTCGCCCGCCACCGTCCGCAACGACATGGCGGCGCTGGAGGACGAGGGCTACATCGCCCAGCCGCACACCTCGGCCGGGCGCATCCCGACCGACCTCGGCTACCGGCTGTTCGTCGACCGCCTCTCCAGCGTCAAGCCGCTGTCGGTCGCCGAACGACGGGCCATCGAGAGCTTCCTCGAAGGCGCGGTCGACCTCGACGACGTGGTGCGTCGCAGCGTCCGGCTGCTGGCGCAGATCACGCGCCAGGTCGCCGTCGTCCAGTACCCGTCGCTCTCGCGCTCCGCGGTCCGCCACGTCGAGATCGTCGCGATGACCCCGAGCCGCATCCTGCTGGTGCTGATCACCGACAAGGGCCGCGTCGAGCAGCGGGTCGTCGAGGTGCCGCACGGCGTCTCCGACATCGACGTCGCCGACCTGCGGCGGCTGCTCGGGCAGGCCCTGCACGGGCGCCGGCTCGTCGACGTGCCCGCGGCACTCGCGGAGCTGCCCGATGCGGCCCCGCCGCCCATCCGGCCCTACGTGTCCGCCCTGGCGACCGTCGTGCTCGAGGCGCTCGTCGAGCGGCCGGAGGAACGCGTCGTGCTGGCCGGCACGGCCAATCTGACCGGCAGCGACGGCTCGGCACTCGACTTCCCGTTCAGCCTGCGCCCCGTGCTCGAGGCGCTGGAGGAGCAGGTGGTGCTGCTGCGCCTGCTCGGCCACGCGGCTGATCCCGATACCGTGACAGTGCGGATCGGGCACGAGAACGACGTGGAGGGCCTGCAGTCGACGTCGGTGATCTCGGCCGGCTACGGCTTCGGCGGCATGGGTGTGCTGGGTCCGACCCGCATGGACTACCCGGCGACCATGGCCGCGGTGCGCGCGGTGGCGCGTTACGTGGGCGAACTGCTCGGCACTTCCTGACCGACACGAAGGCGACGACTTCCTTGAACAGCCCGGCCCAGACTCTTCCGGCCCAAGTCCTTCCGGCCCAGGCCCAGGCC
>JAVEDQ010000192.1 GCA_030840885.1 Frankiaceae bacterium | reverse complement strand
GACGACGGGCGGGGTGAACGCTTCCGGCTGGGCGAGGATCGCGGCGACCGCCGCGACGCCCGCCGGCTCCACCACCAGCTTCGCCCGCTCCAGGCAGAACAGCAACCCGCGGGACAGCTCGTTCTCGCTGACGATTCGGACCACGTCGACGAGCCGCGCGACGTGGGCCAGCGTCACGGGGCCGGGCGAGGGGACGGCGATGCCGTCGGCCATCGTCGCCATCGCGGTGAGCGGGACCGGGGTGCCGGCGGCCAGCGAACCCGGCAGGGCAGCCGCACCGGCAGCCTGGACGGCGACGACCCGTACGTCGGGTCGGCGCGCCTTGACCGCGGCCGCGATCCCGGAGACGAGGCCTCCCCCGCCGGCGCAGACGACGACGGAGGCGACGTCGGGGCACTGCTCCAGCACCTCGAGGCCGACCGTGCCCTGCCCGGCGATGACGTCCGGATGGTCGAAGGGGTGGATGAACACCGCGCCGGTCCGGTTGCCGAACTCGATGGCCGCCGCCAGCGGCTCCGCCAGCGACGGCCCCACCTGCTCCACGCGGGCGCCGTAGCCGCGGGTCGCCGCCAGCTTGGGCAGCGGTGCCGTCGTCGGCATGAAGACGGTCGCGTCGATCCCGAGCTCGCGCGCCGCGAGCGCCACCCCCTGCGCGTGATTGCCGGCGCTCGCAGCGACCACACCGCGTGCCCGGTCGTCGGCGGACAGTCGGGCGAGCCGCGTGTAGGCGCCCCTGAGCTTGAACGACCCGGTGCGCTGCAGGCTCTCGCACTTCAGCCAGACGTGTCCGCCGACCTGCTCCGACAGTGCCCGTGAGTGCTCGAGGGGTGTCTGACGCGCCACCCCGTCGAGCAACGCCGCGGCTGCCTCGATGTCGTCGAGACCGACCAGCGGCACCGCGGGCTCGTCCACGTCAGGATCTTCGCACCGGTGACGCACACTGGCAGGCGTGGTCGGTGTCGCTGTGCCGCTGGCGGGCGTGGCCGCCGTGCTCGCGCTGACCGGCCTCCCCGCCTGCAGCTCCCCCTCGGCGAATCCCACCTCGACCTCGACCTCGACCTCACGCCCGAGCACCGTCGCCCCGTCAGCGACCGCAGCCGACGCCGACTTCGTCCGGCACATGCTCGTGCACCACGGGCGCGCGCTGGAACTCGGCCAGGCGGCGCGCGACCGCGGGACCGACGCGCGCGTCCGGGCCTTCGGCACGCGCATCCTCACCGAGCAGACCCCGGAGCGCGGCCATCTCCAGGAGTGGGTCACCGCGCTCGGCATCGCCCCGATGCCCGAGACCGACCACCAAGGCGCCGCCGGCTACGTCACCGACGACGCCTATCGGCGGCTGCTCGCCGAACCGGCCCCCGCCTTCGACCGGGACGCCCTGCTGCTGTCCGCGAGCAGCGAGCAGGGTGCGGTCGAGATGTCGCGGACCGAGCTCGCCGCCGGCACCTACGCGCCGGCACGCGAGCTCGCGACCTCGATCGTGGGGGCGCAGGACGGCGAGATCCCCGAGCTGCGACGACTCGCGGCCGACCTGCCCGGCTGATCCGACCGGCTCGGCTGCGTCAGGCTTCGCCGAAGTCGCCGCCAGGGTCGGACAGGACGAAAACCCGGAGGTCGTCGCCGAGCTGCGGCGTGGCGACGAAGCTCGGCAACAGGTGGTAGAGCAACGTGCAGGTGCGCGCCTGCAGGTCGGTCCAGCCGGTACGGGTGTAGGAGAGCTGCTGGACTCCGTAGACCGAAGCGTTGATCATCTCGGCGAGGTCGACCGGGTTCGAACCGGGGGCCAGCTGGCCGTGCCCGGCCGCTTCCTCGAGCGTGGTGGTCAGCCACTCGACCCAGCTGACGCTGAGTCGCCGTAGCGGGGTCCGCAGCTGATTGCTCTCCTCGAGCAGCCGCGTCGTCCCGCGGGCGATGGCATCGGTTCGATACAACGCAGCGGTGGCGAACACCATTCGGACGATGCGCCGTATCGGGTCGGGCTCGGTGGACTCGATGTCCGCCCGGCAGGTCTCCATCTGACAGTGGCCGGCTTCCACCACCGCGTGGGCCAGCGACTCCTTCGACTCGAAGTGGAAGTAGAAGGCGCCCTTGGTCACCTTCGCAGCAGCAACAAGGTCCTCGAGGCTGGTGTCGGCGTAGCCCCGCTCAGCGAACGCGTCGGCGGCCACATGCAGGATGCGCGCGCGGGTCCGCTCTCCTCGCGGGGTGGTGGCCACGGCCCGAATCTAACCGGACCTTCTGCCCGGTCACCTCAGCCGAGGTCGCGCGCCACCACCACGGCTTCGGCGAGGCGACGGACGCCGTCGTCGATGTCGGTGACCGGGACGGCCGAGTACGCGAGCCGGAACGAGTTCAGCCCTTCGTCGAGCAGGAAATCGCCACCGGGCACGATGCCGACCCCGCGGCTCGCGGCCTCGCTGGTGATCCGGCGGCTGTCGTGGCCCTCACCCTCGGGCAGCGTGACCCAGAGGAAGTAGCCGCCGTCGGGCCGCTCGAAGCGGGCCTTCGGCAGGTGCTCGCGCAGCGCCGCGCAGAGGGCCTCGACGCGCTCGCCGAGCGCGGTGCGAATCCCCTCGAGCGCGGCCGGGAAGCGCGAGCCTTCGATGAACCGGAACACGACCGCCTGGGCGACCATGCTCGGCGAGATGTAGGTGTTGGTCGCGCGCACGCGGATGCGTTCGATGAACGCGGGCGGTCCGACGATGTAGCCGACCCGGACGCCGGGGCAGACCGTCTTCGAGAACGAGCTGGCGTAGACCACCGAGGTGCTCTCGGCGCCGCCGTCGAGGTCGAGCATCCGGGGCAGCGGCTCGCCGCTGAAGCGGATGTCGTAGTACGGGTCGTCCTCGAAGATCAGGAACTCGTGCTCGCGGGCCAGCTCGAGCAGCCGCTGCCGCTTGGCCAGCGAGAGCGTGTAGCCGGCCGGGTTCTGGAAGTTCGGGATGACGTGGGCGAAGGCGGGCCGGACGCCCGAGGCCAGCAGCTGCTCGACCTCGTCGGTGTCGATGCCGTCGGTCCGGAGCGTCACGAGCCGGACGTCGGCGCCGCGGCTCGTGAGCCCGAGCAGGGTCCGGTCGTAGGTCGGCCGCTCGGCGACGACCGCGCTCCCCGGGCTGACCAGCTCGTCGAAGACGAAGGCGTCGGCCTGCATCGAGCCGTTGGTGACCAGCACGTGGCTCTCCGGCACCCCGTGCTTGGCGGCGATCCAGCGACGCAGCGGCGGGTAGCCGACGGCGGTGCCGTAGCCCGTCACCCCGGCGGGGTCCTCGGTGAACGCGGCCTGGGCGGCGAGCTTCAGTCCTTCGACGTCGACGATGTCGGTCGAGGGGGCGCCGCGCGCGAAGGAGACGGCCTTGGGCCGGGTGCTGGAGGACTCCGCCACCGGCACCGGGGCGGCGGCAGGGTCGCGGCGTCCGGGTTCCGAGGTTGCAGGGTCGGTCGGTGCAGTCATGCGGGCAGGCCTCCGAGGTCTCGCGTGACGTCGTCGTGCACGCCGGGGTGGTCCCATTCTCCCCGACGTCCTTCGATGCCGACTACGACGCGGCGTACGAGCCGTTCTCGAGGTCATCGAGCAGCGACCGACCCGACGGCTGCCAGCCGAGCAGGGTGCGGGCCCGCTCACCCGAGGCCTGCTGGTCCAGCAGCAGCGCCTCGCCGAGCAGACCGAGCCGCTCGTGGGTGGCGGCGTCGCCCTCGGCGACGATGCGACCCCCGAGTCCCTGGCCACGGCTCGCTGCCTCGCCGAGCTCGCGCACGGTCGGGTTCTCGCCGCCCGCGGCCAGCAGGTAGGTGCCGGCCGGCGCGGCCTCGACGGCGAGTGCGTAGAGCACACCGATGTCGTCGACGTGAACCGTCGTCCAGTGCTGCTGGCCGGTACCCGGAACGACCAGG
>JAVEDQ010000130.1 GCA_030840885.1 Frankiaceae bacterium | reverse complement strand
CGTAGGCGAGGAACGTGGCCGCGAGCGCGACGAAGCCCTCGGCGTGCTCGGCCAGGCGGAACCGCTCACTCGGAGCGCGGAAGAACAGGCGACCCAGCAACCATCCGGCGACCCAGCCCACCGCGAGGCCGGCCGCAGGCTCAGGTCGGCGACCCCGCCTCGGCAAAGATGCCCGCCGCCGGTGACCCCACTCGGCGACGCTGGTCACGCCTCGGGTCGGACACCTCGTCGGACGTGCAGCCGGACAGGCGGCTGTGGTTGCTCGGCCGGCGCGGGTGACTGCGACGGGATGCCAGGGCCTGAGATGCCGGGAGCTGAGCTGCCAGGAGCTGCCACGCCAGAAAGTAATGCGGGCTGACGGCTGGCCCCGGCCTGCGCCGGCACGGCGTGGGGAGCAGGTCCCCCGGGAGGCCGAGCCCCCTCGACCCGGATCATGAGCAGCTCGTCGATGCACCAGTCCGGGACGGGTCGCATGAACAAGAAGCCCTGGGCCACGTCGCAGCCCATGCCCCGCAGGGCCTCGAGCTGACCGCCGGTCTCCACGCCCTCGGCGACGATCCGCAGGCTGAGGGCCCGACCCAGGCCGATGATCATCCGGACGAGCTCGTTGGCGTCGTCCTCCTTGCCGAGCCGCTCGACGAACGAGCGGTCGATCTTGAGCACGTCGACGGGGAACCGGGCCAGGTAGGACAGTGAGGAGTAGCCGGTACCGAAGTCATCGACCGCGATCCGCACCCCGAGCGCCTTGAGCTCGCGGAGCAGCGCAACGGCCTCGTCGACCCGCTCCATCAGCACCGTCTCGGTGACCTCGAGCAGGAGGGCGTGCGCGGGCAGGCCGGTCTCGGCGAGCACGTTGCGGACGTCGTCGACGAGCCCACCGTGCAGCTGACGGGCGGAGATGTTCACGCTGATGTGGAACAGGCCCTCGGGCACGCCTTCGGCCTGGGCCTGCGCCGAGATCGCGTCATGCCATCGGCGCCCGGCGCGGCACGCCTCGGCGAGCACCCAGGTGCCGAGCTGCCCGATGAGGCCGATCTGCTCGGCGATCCGGATGAAGCGGTCGGGCGGCACGAAGCCGCGGGTGGGGTGCCGCCAGCGCAGCAGTGCTTCGGCACCGACGAGCTTCCCGGTGGCGATGTCGCGCAGCGGCTGGTAGACGACGGCGAGCTGCCGGTTGGCCGACGCCAGCCGCAGGTCGGTCTCGATCTCGGCTCGTTCGGCGAGCTCGGAGAGCATCCCGGGCTCGAAGCGCATCCAACCGCCGGTGGCTCGGCGCTTCGCCTCGTACATGGCGAGGTCGGCCTGCCGCAGCAGGTTGTCGGCGTCTGTGATGTAGGGCGTGCTCACGGCGAGGCCGATGCTGGTGCCGACGTGTGCGGAGCGGTCGGGCATGGTGATGGGCTCGGCGATGTAGGCGGCGATCCGCTCGGCGATCTCGACGGCACACTCCTCGACGTCCGGTCCGGTCAGCAGGACCGCGAATTCGTCGCCCCCGAGCCGGGCCACGGTGTCGAACGGCCGGACGCACTCGCAGAGCCGGGCCGCGACGACCTTCAGGAGATGGTCGCCGGCGGCGTGGCCCTGCACGTCGTTCACCGCCTTGAACCCGTCGAGGTCGCAGAACAGCAGGGCGACTCCGGAGGCCGTGGAGCGCACGCGGAGCGCCTGCTCGACCCGCGACTGGAACAGCACCCGGTTCGGCAGGCCCGTCAAGGCATCGGAGTAGGCCTGGCGGGTCAGAGCGTTCTCGAGGCGCTTGCGCTCACCGACGTCGCGGATGGTGACGACGAAACCCTGCACGTGCGGGTCGTGGATGAGCCCGGTCACCGTCACCTCGGAGGGCACCCACTGGCCGGCGGAGTGCCGGAAGGAGGCCTCGGCACGGCAGGTGCGCTCGGGATCGGATGCCGCGGCGCGCAGCATGTCCGTCATCGCCTTGGCGTCGCCCTCGTTGAGCAGGCTCGTCAGCGGCTGGTCGAGCAGGTCACGGATGGCGTAGCCGAGCACGGCGCTGACCGACGGCGAGATGTACCCGAGCAGACCGTTCGCGTCGACGACGAGCAGCAGGTCGCCGGAGTTCTCGACGATGGCCCGGAACAGCCGGGAGCGACTCGCCTGCGCCAGGGCGTCCCGGGGCGACGAATTCAGTACCTCCCACCACGTCGACCGACGACGGGTCGACTTCGGCGGAACGGGCACCCTGACCACGTCGTCCGGTCGAGTGACGAACCGGATCGTCCTTCTGGGCGAATGATCGGCGATAAGGCAGGGCGAACGGGTCACCCTGCGGGTGAGGCAGCCCCGGCCGTCGTGAGGTTGATCTCGTCAGAGCTGTCGCCATTGGAGTTGTCGTGGCAGCAGACGGCGAGCGTCACGCCGGGGACCCGCAGCACGGCGTGGACCACCCGGCGGGCACTCGGGACCGTCGGCCCGGCGTCGGCGACCCTGGCCACCACGTCGTAGGCCCCGGCCGTCGGCTCGGCGGACTCCACCCCGGGAAGGGTGGCGAGCGTGTGGGCCACCTGGGCCGCCGAGCCCGGCTGCGTCTGGACGAGCACCCAGCCTGCGCTCACGAAGCTCCTCCCGGAGGGTCATTCTGTGGAACGGGCTTCTGGAACCATGGCGCGGCACCCTTCGGTGCCGACCGTTGGGTTCAACATTCCCCCCTGCCGTTACGACAATGTTTCCCCGACGTGTGCGGCGGGTTCCGGGAAGCTCCCGGTGCCAGAGCCCTACGACCCGCAGCCCGACGACCCCGCGAGGAGGACTCCCTGGACGCCGACCAGCCCACGGGTCCCCGCCCGGCGCGGCTGGTGGAGGTGACCACCCCGACCGGCCCGGCGCGCGTGACCCTCCGTTGTCCGGCTCAGGCGCGCGGCCTGGTCCTGCTCGGGCACGGCGCCGGTGGGGGCGTCACCGCTCCGGACCTCGTGGGCTGCTCGGCCGCCCTGGTCGCCGCCGGCGTCGCGGTCGGCCTGGTCGAGCAGCCCTACCGGGTGGCCGGACGTCGCGTCGCCGCCCCGGCCGCCCGGCTCGACGAGGCGTGGCAGGCGGTCGTCGCAGAGCTCTCGTCGTTGGTACCGGGGCCCCTGGTGGTCGGCGGGCGCAGCAGCGGTGCGCGGGTCGCCTGCCGGACAGCGACGACCTGCGCGGCGGTCGGCGTGCTCGCGCTCTCGTTCCCGCTGGTGCCGCCGTGGCGACCGGACAAGCCCCGCGACGCGGAGCTGCTCGGCGCGGGCGTTCCGGTGCTGGTGGTCCAGGGCAGCCGGGACGCCTTCGGTTCGGCCGAGGACGTGGCGGCGGTCGTGGCCGGGGCCGGGGGTCCTGGGCTCGGTATCGACGTGCTCGCCGTCCCCGGCGCCGACCACGGGTTGGGGCGCCCGTTCGACGTGGCGGCCGTCGTCGGTTGGGTCCTGGCCCGGTTGGCGGGCGAGGGGGTCGGTTAGCCGTCTCCTGCCGGCGCGGGCCCGGGGTCGCCGCCGCGGCGGCGACCCTGCTCCTCCGGCGACTGATCGCCCATCTCGCGCCGGTGCTCGGAGTGCAGCTGCAGGATGAGCCGCCACACCTCGTAGGCGTGGGGCACGAACTCGAGGTTCGACAGCGCGTTGTCGCGCTGGCTCGGGGTGTCGAGGTCGATCGTGCCGTAGTGGAAGAAGTTGCCGATGGGACCGGAGATGCAGTTCGAGAAACCGATCGAGGAGATCTTCACCGACGGTCGGTGCACGGTGAAGATCCCGTGCATGTTCAGCACCCGCTTGTTGGTCACGATCAGGATCTCGTGCGACCAGTCCAGGACGTCGTAGATCGGCCAGGCCACCAGCAACGCCACCACGACGAGCCCGCCGAGCCCGAGGTTCGGCGCGGCGAGCACGATGACGACGCCCAGCACCGCCGCGATCAGACGCTCACGGCGTCCCTGCCGCAACGGCACGCGGTGGAAGAGGACGTAGGCCAACGTGACGGCCACCAGGACGCCGAGCAGCCCCGGCGGGCGCGTGAGCACCAGCAGTCCGCTGAGCAGCCCCAGCACCGGCCGGAGCAGCACGATGGGGTGCTGGCGACTCAGGTGGAAGGTCTCCTCGAACCGGGTGAGGGCCGCCGGGTCCAGCGTCCGCTTGTCGTTGACGGTGACGACGTCGATGTCCTCGGGCTGCAGCTTGCTCCACACCTGCTCGGAGAGCTGCTCGTAGTAGCGACGACGCAGGTCCGCGACCAGCTCGCTCGACTCCCACCACCCCATCGTGTCGGCCTACTGCAAACGCTGCGCGAACGCGAGCGCGACACGCGCCCGCAGCCCGCAGCAAAGATCGCCTCCTGCGTTAGCGTGCGGCGGGCGCAGGTCGTCCCGTGCCCGTTGTCGCGCGGCGCCGGCCCTCCACCGACGGGACGCACCGTCCCCCGTTCAGCAGTCCGAGGAGCAGCCGATGAGCTTCAAGACCTTCCTGGTCGTGCTCCTTTTCGTGGTCCTGCTCGCCGGGGCCACCGGGGGCAGCGAGTCCGCGCGCAACGTGGGCGAAGCGCTCAACCAGGCCGTGCACTGGATCGCCGACGCCTGGAACGCGCTCGTCGGAACCGGCTGACGGTTCCGCCTGACGGGGCCGCAGGAGCCCGCGAGCCTTCCGCCGGTCCGGGAGCCGGCGACGGACTAGCCTGAGGGAATGCAGGCACCCGCGATCTCGGGCGACATCGCGCCCGGCACGCATGCCTATGCCCCAACTGTTCGTCCTGGTGAGGACGCGGGCACTGCGGGTGACCGCTCGTCGGCTCGGTGGGCCTCGGAACGAGGCCTGGCGATCCTCGCCCGCCTCCGCTCGTCGACGGCCCCTGCCCACGAGCAGGTCGAGAGCCGACTGTTCCCCTCCGCCCTGGAGGACCTCGCCTCCTACCGCCGGATGCTCGCCGTCCTGCTCGCGTTGCACGAGCCGCTGGAGCAGCACTTCGCGAACGAGGCGGGCTTCGTCGGACTCGGTATCGACGTCGCTGAACGACGCAAGACAGTGGGACTGCGCGACGACCTCGCGCGCCTCGAGACCCTGCTGGGGAACGCGGCTCCGCCGCTCCCACCGGCGGGCGAGCCGGCTGCCTCGACGTCGCCGGCCTCACTGCCCGCAGCGCTCGGTGCCTTCTACGTCCTGGAGGGTTCCACCCTCGGTGGGCGCTTCCTGCTGCCCCAGGTGCGCGACCGGCTCGGCGACGTGCCGACGAGCTTCCTGGTCGGCTACGGCGACCGCACCGGCCGGCTGTGGAAGCAGACCCGTACGGCCCTGGTGCGCGGTGTCAGCGAGGCACCGCACCCGGCGAGTGCCGAGCACGCCCTCCTGACCGGGGCCGGCGCGACCTTCGCGCGCCTCGACGCCCTGCTCGACGCGGCCGATTGGCCGGCCGCATGAGCACCCGCCTGTCTCGTCTCGGGATCCCCGCGCGACCGACCGACCGCTTCGCCGAGGTCATCCCGACCCCCGCCGGCGTCGGCGGCAGCACCGACGTGACGGAATGCGACCGCGAGCCGATCTCCATCCCGGGCAGCATCCAGCCGCACGGCGCGTTGCTGGTGCTCGACGAGCAGCGCCTCCTGATCGAACGCGCCAGCGGCAACCTGGCCGACTTCGTGGGCGTTCAGCCGTTCGCCGTGCTCGGCGCACCCCTGTCGCGCGCTGTGGGGCAGGAGGGGGCCGCGCTGATCGAGGCCGCGGTCGCGGGGCAGCCCACCGGACGCATCGGTCCCGTGCTCCTCGATCTGGCCGGCCTCGCCGGTGACACCGTCGTCGCCCGTCCGTGCGACCTGACCCTGCACCGCGCACCCGACGGCCGCCTCATCCTGGAAATCGAGGAAGCGCTACCGACGCCGGTGACCAAGGTCGGCACGACGGCCAATGCCCTGCTCCGCCTGCAGGCCACGCCGGACCTCACCTCGCTGCTCCAGCAGACCGTGCACGAGGTTGCCGAGCTCACCGGCTTCCCACGCGTCATGCTCTACCGCTTCAACAGCGAAGGTGACGGCGAGGTCGTCGCCGAACAGATCGCTCCGGGCACCGAGTCCTACCTCGGCCTCCACTACCCTGGCTCCGACATCCCCCGCCAGGCCCGCGAGCTCTACCGCCGGCAGTGGCTGCGGGTGATCGCCGACTCCGGCTACACCCCCTCGCCGCTGTTACCGGTGCAGCAGGCGGGCGAGGTGAACCCGATCGACCTCAGCCACGCGGCGTTGCGCAGCGTCTCGCCCATCCACCTGCAGTACCTGCAGAACATGGGCGTCGCGGCGTCGATGTCGATGTCGATCGTGGTCGAGGATCAGCTCTGGGGTCTCATCCTGTGCCACGGCGCCGCGCCGCATCGGGTGCCGAGCGCCCTGCGCACCGCTTGCGAGCAGATCGCACAATCCGTCTCGCTGCAGGTCGAGTTCCGTCGGACGACCGCGCGCCTCGCGGCCGACCTGCGCGCCCAGCACCTGCGGACCGTGCTGGTCGACCAGCTCGACGACCCCTCACCTGCCTTCGGTCTGCTCGGGGACATCGACGTCGAGGGCGACGCCTCCGGTTCGGGTCTCACCGGCATCGGCCTGCGGGACATCATCGATTGCGACAGCGCGGCTGGACGGCTGCAAGGGCAGACCGTGGCGAGCGGCGGCCTGCTCGACGAGGTGACCGCCGATCGGCTCGCCGCCCTGCTCCGGGCCCGGTCAGGGTCAGGGTCAGGGTCTGCGGCCAGCACTGTGAGCAGCAGCGTGCGACTGGACCTGCCCGACGCGGCCCGACTGCTGCACGACGCCGGTGCCGACGACATCGCCGGCGTCCTGCTCGTCCCGCTCGCCGGGGGCGCCGAGGACAACTACCTGCTCTGGGTGCGGCGCGCGGTCGAGCAGACGGTCAACTGGGCCGGCGAACCCACCGCGAAGCACCAGTCCGGTTCGCTGTCGCCGCGGGCATCGTTCGCGCTCTGGCGTGAGAAGGTCCGCGACCACGCCCAGCCATGGGAGCAGGCAGAGGTCGACGTGACCGTCACGCTCGCCGAGGGCGTCACCTCCCGCCTGCGCCGCCTAGACGAAATGGCCCTGGTCGCCACCGCCGCCCGCAACGCGAACCTCTTCCAGCGTGAGCACGAGATCGCCGACGCCCTGCAGCGCGGCATGCTCCCGGACCTGCCGGAGTTGCCGGACCTGACGCTGTCGGCGTCGTACGTGTCGGCGAGCGAGTCCGCCGAGGTCGGCGGGGACTGGTACGACGTCTTCACGCTGCCCGACGGGTCGATCGGCATCGCGATGGGCGACGTCACGGGCCACGACCTGTCCGCCGCTGCCGCCATGGGCCAGCTGCGCAGCGTGTTGCGCAGCTACGCCTGGGAGGAGTCCGGACCGGAACAGGTGCTCGACAAGGTCGACGCGCTGGTCGCCGGTTTCTCGATGCGCCACCTGGCCACTGTCTTCTTCGGGCGCCTGGAGCGGGACGAGGGCGGCGACATGCTGCTGCGCTACGCCAACGCCGGCCATCTACCGCCGGTGCTCCGGCACCCCGACGGCACCGTCACGCTGCTCGAGGACGGGCTCTCGGTGCTCATCGGTGTCGGGGTCGAGATCCCCCACGAGTCGGCGACCTGCCTGATACCGGCGGGCTCGACCCTGCTGCTCTACACCGACGGGCTGGTCGAACAGCGCGACCGCGGCGTCTCCGAGGGCATCGACCAGCTGTGCGCCGCGGTGGCCGCCGGGCCGTTCGACGCCGATGCGCTGCGGGACCACGTCCTGTCCTCGATGGTGCCGGGACGGCGCGAGGACGACACCGCGGTCCTGGTCGTCCATGTTCGTTAGCAATCCGGCGACGAACGCCTCCGGCGCAGCGACGACGGTCGCGCTGGCCAAGGCGGCGCTGGCGAAGGCGGCGGCGGTCCGAATGGTGGGACCGTGCTCCTCGCCCTGATCGGTGTCCTGGCCGTCGTGCTTCTCACGCTGGGAACGGCACTGTTCGTCGCCGCCGAGTTCAGTCTCGTCGCCGCCGTCCGCCCCAAGCTGGAGGCCGCGGCCCGAGACGGCGACCATCGGGCGGCGCGCGCCCTGCGTGCGGTCCGGTCGCTCTCGTTCCAACTCTCCGGCGCCCAGCTCGGCATCACGCTCACGACGCTGGTCGTCGGATTCCTCGCCGAGCCGTCCTTCGCGCGGTTGCTTCGCCCGGTGCTGGGCTTCCTGCCCCAGACGGTGGTCGACGTCGTCGCCGTCGTTCTCGCCCTGCTCATCGCGACCACCCTGCAGATGATCGTCGGGGAGCTGATCCCGAAGAACTGGGCCATCGCCCGGCCGCTGCCGGTCGCCCGGGTCGTCGCCGGCCCGATGCACGTGTTCGCCACCGCCCTGCGGCCACTCATCACCCTGTGCAACCACGCCGCGAACACCATCGTCCGACGGTTCGGCATCGAGCCGCAGGAGGAGCTCCGCTCGGCCCGCACGGCGTCGGAACTCGACAGCCTCGTGCGCAGCTCGGCCGACTCCGGCAGCCTGCCCAACCGCACCGCCACCCTGCTGAGCCGGTCGATCATCTTCGGCGACAAGGCGGCCGGTGACGTGATGACGCCCCGGACCCAGGTGGTGGCGGTCGCGGCAGGGGCCACCGTCGCGCAGATGCTCGACGTCGCGCAGTCGACAGGGCACTCGCGCTTCCCCGTGGTCAACCGGGGCGACCCCGGTTCCTCCGGCGACCTCGACGACATCCGCGGCGTCGTGCACGTCAAGCACGCTTTCGCCGTCCCCCGCGAGCGGCGCACCCACGCCAACGTCGGGTCGATCACCCGCCGGATCGCGTCGGTGCCGGACAGCCTCCCGCTGGACCCGCTGCTCGCGACGCTGCGCCGACCCGGCCTGCAGATGGCCGTGGTCATCGACGAGTACGGCGGCACGGCCGGCGTGGTGACGCTGGAAGACCTGGTCGAGGAGCTCGTCGGTGAGGTCGAGGACGAGTACGACGTGCCGGACGCCCCGAGCGTGATCTCCGACCCGACCGAGGGCACCGTGCTGTCCGGCCTGCTCCGGATCGACGAGCTGCCCGACGCCGCCGCCTTCCCGGCCCCGGAGGGTCCGTACGCCACCCTGGCCGGGTTGATCATGGACCGCCTCGGACGCCTCCCCGCGGTCGGCGACACGGTGGTGGTCGACGACCGGGCGCTCACCGTGCTCGAGCTCGACGGCCGGCGCGTGGCCTGGGTGCAGCTCGGTCCGCCCGGCAGCGGGACGGACGACCCACCGGCCGCGGCTACGGCATCGG
>JAVEDQ010000046.1 GCA_030840885.1 Frankiaceae bacterium | reverse complement strand
ACCTCAAGCGGCCGGGGAGCGGGCGCAGAGCAGCTCGTAGCGGGGGTTGTAGATGATGCTGTGGCCTTCGCGCTCGGTGATCCGACCGCGCAGGACCATGTTCTTGCCGGTCTCGATGCCGGAGATGTGGCGGCGGCCCAGGAAGATGGCGGTGACCGAACCGGTGCCGTCGTAGATCTCGGCCTCGAGGCTCGGGGCACCGGCCAGCGACTTCAGCGTCACCGACTTCACCGTTCCGGTCACGCACACGTTGTGGCGGGCAGCGCACGCCTTCACGGGAGTGGCGCCGACCTGCTCGACCTGGCCGGCGAGCTCCTCGACCTCGAGTTCGCTCTCGTCACAGGTCAGCCGGTGCAGCTTCTTGCCGAACCAACTGCGGTTCTCGCCCATCGCCAATCCTCCGCGTCCGGGTCATCGAACGGTGCCTGCCGACCCTGGGGCCGACCTGCCCCAGTGTGCTCCCTCGGCCGAGTCGTCGTCACCTCGGAGCACACCTGCAGCACTATCAACACCATGGACACCGACGGGATGCCCGTGTCCGAGACCGATCTCACGGTCCAGACGGGTGACGGGGTCCGGCTCGCCGTTCGGCTGACCGCGCCGGCGGAGTGGGCTCGGACGGGTATTCCCGTTGGCACCGCCGTCGTCGCGCACGGCGCCGGCTCGAGCCGGGACTTCACCCGACGGGCCTTCGCCCCGGCGCTGCTCGAGGCCGGCTGGCGGCTCGTGTCCTACGACCTGCGGAGCCACGGCGCCAGCACCCCGGTGCACGACGGCGACCGGCTGCGGATGCAGGACCACGTGGCCGACTTACTGCTCGTGGCCCGGTCGGTCGACGCCACGCTGCTGGGCGGTGTCTCCATGGGCGCGCACGCCGCCGTGTTCGCCGCCGCGGCCGAGCCCGCGACAGTCACCGACGGATTGCTGCTGGCGCTTCCCGCCTGGACCGGACGCCCGGACGTCGTCGCCGCCGCCAACGCGGTGCAGGCGGGCGAGCTGCGCCGGCTGGGCACCGCCGCGTGCCTGGAGCGGATCTGCCGCGACCACCCCGGCTGGGTCGCCGACGAGCTCGCCACCGCGTGGCCGACGCACGACGAGGACGCCTTCGCCGCCATGCTCAGTGCACTGGCCGCCTCGGACGGGCCGACGCCCGAGCTCCTCGCCGCGCTCGACGTTCCCGCCGGAATCGTCGCCCTCGCAGACGACCCGATGCACCCGGCGGCCGTCGCCGAGCTCTGGGCCGCTTCGCTGCCCTACGCCGTCGCGGCCGTCCTGCCGTTCGACGCCCCGGTCGCGGACCGCCGGGTGATCGGCGATGCCGCGGTACGGGCGTGGCGTGAGGCCCTCAGCGGCTCTCGGTGATCGTCGGCCCGGGCCCGAGCTGGTCGAGTCCCTGCTCCTGTCCCTCGGCCTCCGCCGCGGCGGCCTGGGCCTCCGCGGCGTCCACCGCTTCCTTGGGCAACCGCAGCGGCAACGCGTCGCGGATCGGCATCGCGTCGGTGCCCCGCACGACAACGGTCCCTGCGAGCACGCTGATCAGCAGTTCGGCGGCTTCGGGATCCAGCGCCGCCGGCCCGGAGATCAACGCCCGCATGAACCAGCGGGGACGGTCGATGCCCAGGAAGCGCGCGGGAGCGAGCTGGCCCGGCGTCCCGGTCGGCACCTGCGCGGCGAGCTCGATGTCGTAGAGCCCCTCCACCTCGACGGCCGAACCGCCCGAGCCGGTGACCGACTCGATGATCTCCGGCCGCACCTCGTCCCAGATGCCGGCGCTGCGCGGGGCGGCGAAGGCACCGATCTGCATGACGTTGGGGCCCTCGAGCAGGAGGACCTGGCCGAGCTCGCCCTGCTCGTTGACCTCGAGCCGGAGCTCCACCTCGTCGACGATCGGGACCTGGAGGCTGCCGAGGTCGACGCGCTGGATGTCGTCGTGGGGTGCGTCGGCGTCGTCGAACGGGCCGAGCGGCACGTTCTCGGCCGGGCCGCGGCGCAGCTTCGGGCCGGGCTCGGTCCCCTCATCGTCGGAACCGTCCCCGAGCTCACCGGCGTCCGTGACCCCGTCCTCGGCCGGCCCGGCGTCGGTGTCGCCGCGGGGTGCGCCGGTCGCCTGGTCGGTGACCGAGACCTCTGCGCCATCGACATCCGCGCTGTCGTCGTCGGTGGTCTGTTCCTTGCC
Organism: Frankiaceae bacterium; assembly: GCA_030840885.1. Lineage (GTDB taxonomy): Bacteria > Actinomycetota > Actinomycetes > Frankiales > Frankiaceae > JAVEDQ01. The sequence continues at coordinate 4,295 of JAVEDQ010000046.1, read as the reverse complement.
TCTACGCCGGAACACCGGATCTCCCCTCGTCGTCGATCTGCGTCGGCCCGTCAAGCGTCGGGACACTCCCGAACCCGCCGCTGGAGCCGAAGCCCCCGCTGCCGCGGACCGAGTCGGGCAGCGCCTCGACGGCACGGAAGGCCGGCCGCTCGACGCGCTGCACGATCAGCTGAGCGATGCGGTCGCCCCGTCGCAGCCGTATCGCCTCGGAACGGTCCGTGTTGAGGAGCACCACCTGCACCTGTCCGCGATAACCCGCGTCGATCGTGCCCGGCGCGTTGACCAGGGTGAGGCCGTGGCGGGCCGCCAGGCCGCTGCGGGGGTGCACGAAGCCGGCGTAACCCTCGGGCAGCGCGAGCGCCACTCCGGTCGGCACCAGAGCGCGCTCCCCCGGCCCGAGCTCGACGTCGACGGCGCTGACCAGATCCGCGCCGGCGTCGCCGGGATGGGCGTAGCCGGGCAGCGGCAGATCGGGGTCGAGCTGCTGGACGAGGACCTCAGGCTGGGCAGGCGAAGCTCGGTCGATCATGGGTTGTACGACCCCTCGTCGCTGGGCGGCGTAGGCCGGCCCCTGCCGTGCCGTCGGAAGTGCTCGATCGGCACCGCCAGGAACAGTCCGACCGCACGCAGGGCCGCCGGCCCGTCCGGCTGGTCCAGCCGTCCCTCGCAGCGCACGTAGGTCTTGCGGCCCGCGACGGCGAAGCACTCGGCGTGCAGGTGCAGGTCGCTGCCGACCGGTACCGGACGCAGGTAGTCGACCTCGAGCCGCGCCGTCACCGCCGGGCGGCGCAGCAGCCAGTTCAGGAACCCCAGCGCCTCGTCGGCCGCCGTGGCCAGAACGCCGCCGTGCGCGAGGCCGGGTGCCCCCTGGTGTGCCTCGGCGACGTTGAAGACGGCATCGACGGCGACGCCCTCGGCCACCGTCACCGACAGGTGCAGGCCCGTCGGGTGGTCCGGCCCGCAGCCGAAACAGGCCGCGTAGTGCGGCGGCAGGACGCTTCCCGGCGCCGGCGCGTCCGGGTTGCGCTCGGGCGAAGCCGCGTCCGGCGGCGGGGTCAACGAGACAGCCACGGATCTCCAGCGGTCGTGGAACGGAAGGTGGTCCGCTCCGGCGCGAACGTTACCGCCGGACAGTTCCACCCTCTCGGGATTTCCGGCTGCGGGGCGTGTGTCCTTCCGATCCCATTGGTAAAGCGCAGAGGGGCGTCGCGGGGGCGCCGGAATCGAGGAGCGTGCACGTGTCGAAATCCGTCGTCATCACCGGAGCGAACTCCGGGATCGGCCTGGTCACCGCCATCGAACTCGCCAAGGCGGGCTACGAGGTCTACGGGACCGCACGGAGCGCCGAGAAGGTGGCGAGTCTGGAAGAGGCCGCCGCGGCCAAGGGTGCGACCGTTCACGGCATCGTGTGCGACGTCAGTGACGCCGAGTCCTGCGAAAAGGGCTTCGCCGAGATCGCCGAGCGGACCGGCGGCGGCCCCTACGCCGTGGTCAACAACGCCGGCACCGCGCAGGCCGGCGCCATCGAGGACGTACCGGACGACCTGGCGCGCCAGCAGCTGGAGATCAACCTGGTGGCCCCGGCGCGCGTCGCCCGCCTCGTGCTGCCCGGGATGCGCGAGCGCGGCACCGGCCACATCATCAACATCTCGTCGATCGCCGGCCGCATGTCGGTGCCGATGATGGGCTGGTACTGCGCCTCCAAGCACGGCCTGGAGGCGATGACCAACGCGCTGCGGGTCGAGGCAGCGGCATCCGGCGTCAAGGTGACGTTGATCGAGCCCGGCAGCTTCGGCACGAGCATCTGGGAAGCCGGTGGCGGCAGCATGCCGACCTCCAGCGACCCGGTCTACGCCGCGGCCTACCGGCGCAGCACCCAGGTGACCTCGTCGGACAGCCTGATGCCCGACCCGATCTGGGTGGCCCGCACGATCCGCCTGGCGCTGGCCAGCCCTCGTCCGTTGGCGCGCTACCTGATCGGTGTCGACGCCGTGGGCGGCGCGATCGCGGAGAAGCTCGTTCCCACCGCCGTCACGGACACGGTCAAGGGCTACGTGACCGGGTTGCGCAAGCTCCCGTTCGTGGGACGCTGAGCGACTGGCTCCCGTCGTAGGTCGGCATGATCAACCGCCCGATCAGTAGTCGTGACGCCGCTTACTGGCGGCCTCGACCCGGTGATCGGGCGGTTGATCTTCGTCGCGTCCGCCGCCGTGTCAGTCCTTCTCGAGGGCTCCCGGCTTGTGGACGGCCTCGCCGCCCGACTTCTCGCTCTCGACCAGGTACTGCGGGTTGTCCTCGTCGGCACGGACGGTGCGCCCGGCCTCCTCGGTGTCAGAGGTGATCTTCTTCTTGACCGTGCCCTCGGCGGTGCCGCCGTGCGACTTCCACTGGACGTGGTCACCCTTGGAGAATTCGTCAGCCATGCCGGGCGAGGTACCCACTCGACCGGATTCTGACCGTGTTCGAGACCAGGTCTGGCGGGGAGGTGACCGATACGGTGGGCGCCCGGCAGCAGCACCGATCCCGCCGGACGCAGACGACGAAACAGACGCAGACGACCGAACAGTGGAAGGGGCACCGTGGCGAACGCCTTGGACAACGCGAGCTGGAAGGTCATCGGCGGGGTCGGCACGATTCTGGCCGGCAACGTCGCGAAGAACGCGCTGGAGAAGACCTACATCAGCATCACCGGCAAGGAGCCACCGGCGAACCCGGAGGACCCGGACGTCGCCTGGGCCGAAGCGGTGGGCTGGGCCGTGCTGAGCGGGGTCGTGATGGCGCTGGCCCGCCTGTTGTTCAGCCGCACCGCCGCGCGGAGCTACATCAAGCGCACCGGTGAACTGCCGCCGGGTCTGGAGCGCGACGACCAGGTCGCCGAGAAGGACTGAGGCCGTCCAGCATGGTCTCGTTCCCCGGCGAGTCGGCGCTGCGCGCCGAGCGCGCGGCCTTCGTGGACACGCTCAGCGGCCTCACCGACGCCGAGTTCGACTCGGCACCGACCCTGTGCGACGCATGGACCCCACGCGACGTCCTGGCCCACGTCGTCGGGATCGACGACTCGGTCGGCACCTACGTGCGTTCTGCCGGACGGGTGGGCACCGCCAACGCCCGCATCGTGGCGGCCGCCCGCAGGTCGAGCCGCGCCGAGCTGCTCGACCGCGCACGACGTTGGGCGGTCACCCCGGCGGCGCACGTACGGCCGGTGGCGACCTTCCTGCTCGGTGACCTCGGCGTGCACCACTCCGACGTCCTGCGCGGACTGGGCCACAAGCACCTCGAGGTACCGCCCGCCACGGCATCCGCCGTCCTGCGGGAGGGCTTCGTGCTCGGGGCGGCCCGTGCGCTCCGCTACCGGGTCGTGCCCGACGGGCGACGGCCCATCGGTCTGCCGGGGCGGCCGATCGTGCGAGGCACTTCCGAGGCGCTGGGGATGTGGCTCTCGGGGCGCGACAGCGTCGCCGACGAACTGCAGTTCGGGCGTCATTCGGAGAGCCGGGCGTGACGTCGCCCGCCGGCGTCCCGGTCGGTGGCGACCGCGACGAGGAGCTCGCCTTCGCCGGTGTGGCGCGCCTGCTCGCGCTGCTGCGCGCGGGTGAGGTCACGAGCCGGGAGCTGGTCGAGCTCTACCTGGCCCGCATCACCCGCCTGGACGAGCAGCTGCACGCGTTCACGGTCGTGCTGGCCGATTCGGCCCGTGCCGCGGCCGACGACGCCGACCGGCAGCGCGCCGCCGGCGCCACGGAGCCGCTGCTCGGCCTTCCGATCGCGGTGAAGGACAACCTCGACGTCGTCGGCGTGCCGACCCGCTACGGCACCGGCTCGCCCGAGCTGCCCGCAGCGTTCGACGCCGAGCTGGTCCACCGCCTGCGGGCCGCCGGCTGCGTGCTGCTCGGCAAGACGACCATGCCGGAGCTTGCGCTGTTCCCCTTCGGCCCGGCACGCAACCCGTGGGACCCGACGCGGACGTCGGGCGGGTCGTCGAGCGGCTCGGCCGCCGCGGTCGCCGCCGGCCTCGCGCCGGCCGCCACCGCCAGCGACGGCGGTGGTTCCATCCGTATCCCGGCGGCCTACTGCGGGCTCGTCGGGCTGAAGCCGACCCCCGGCCTGGTGCCCCTGGGGCCGGACCGCGAGCACTGGTACGGCCTGTCGTCGTTCGGCTTCCTCACCCGGTCGGTCACCGACACCGCACTACTGATCGACGCGGTGCGCACCGACGGGTCATCTCTCGGACCACTCGACGGCCCAGCTTCGCCGATGCGCATCGGTCTGACCCGCCACGGAGGTAAGGCACCCAA
>JAVEDQ010000033.1 GCA_030840885.1 Frankiaceae bacterium | reverse complement strand
GTCGTCCTTCTTGCCGAATTCCGCGTCGTCGATGTCGCTCTTCGGAGTCGTGTCCTCGGCGTTCTCGCCCGTCTTGGCGTCGGACTCCTCCGAGTCTTCGCCGCCGTCGGAGTCGTTGCTGTCCTCCGAGGCCTCGTCCCGCGCGCCCTCGTCGGTCGACTCGTCGGTCGTCTCGTCGGACTTGTCCTCGGTGTTCTCGTCGTCGGCCACGGGCTCGTCCCCTCGTCGTGAAGCTTCTCGCCCGGCCCCACAGTGTGGGATCGGACACTGACCTTCTGAATCGCTGTGCGGCCCCCTACCCCGAAGGAGGGGGCCGCTACGCGTCCAGACGGTCAGCGACCTCGACCGGTCTTGGCCTGCAGCTCGTCGATCTTCTTCGAGGCGTCGGCCTTGCTGATGTCGGCGGGGACCGTCTCCGAGGCCTCTTCGGCGAGGGTCTGCAGGTAGGAGCGCTGCGCGCCGGTCGCCGGCTCGCCGCCCGTCACCCAGTGGTCGGGGTTCTTCTCGGTGTTCGACCCGGGGTTCTCCTCGGCCTTGATGTCTTCGGAACCGCCCGCGCCGAGGGTGTCGGCGTGGCCGGCGGCGTCGAGCTGGTCGGACTGGTCGGACTGGTTCATGGTTTCCGCTCCCGGTCGTTCGTGTCAGAGGCCGTTCATCGAACGGGTGTTCGACCACGACCTACCCGAGCTGGAGGGCCTCATGCCTCGCCGGCCGCCGGTGGCGCCACGCGGTACGGCCGGCGCCGTCCGACCCCTGGATGTAACGCGACGTTCGCGCGCGTCGGCGAACCCGGGCGCGGGGCGCGTCCTACCGTCATCCGTGGTGAGCAAACAGCTCGGAATTCTCAGGAGTGGCCGCCGCGCGGGGCTCGTCCGCGATCGGTCACCGCCGGTGCGCGGCCCGGTCCGGCGTCCAGCCCCCGCGTCCCCGTCCCTCCTCTTCCAGCGTCTCACCCCTTCTCTCGAAAGGGCCGACCGTGCCCGCACGCAAGACGTACGTCCTCGACACCAGCGTCGTGCTTTCCGACCCGCGGGCGCTCGGCGCCTTCGACGAACACGACGTCGTCCTCCCGCTGCCGGTCCTCGGTGAGCTCGAAGGCAAGCGCCACCACCCCGACCTCGGCTGGGCCGCTCGCCAGGCGCTGCGCCGTCTCGAGTCGCTGCGCCTCGAGCACGGCGGTCTCGACAGCTCGGTCCCGGCCAACGACGGCGGCGGCACGCTGCGCGTCGAGATGAACCACCGGGATCTCGGTGGCCTGCCGTCCGGGCTGCGCGGTGACGGCGCCGACGTCCGCATCCTCGCCGTCGCGGCCAACCTCGCCGCCGAGGGTGCCGACGTCACGCTGGTCAGCAAGGACCTCCCGCTGCGCCTCAAGGCATCCGTCGCCGGGGTCGCCGCCGAGGACTACCGGCGGCGCCAGGCGGTCGACGCGTCCTGGACCGGGCTGGTCGAGGTCGACGTCGCCGGCACGACCGTCGACGCGCTGTTCGCGAGCCGCTCGCTCGACGTCGTCGATATCGGCGACCCGACCCTGCTCGACCTCCCGGTCAATACGGGCGTGGTGCTGCACGCCGGGAGCCAGAGCGCGCTGGCCCGGCTGCGGGCCGATAAGCGCCTGCACCTCATCCCCGCCGACCGGCCGGTGTTCGGCCTGTCCGGCCGCAGCGCCGAGCAGCGGGTCGCGCTGGACCTGTTGGCCGATCCGGACCTCGGTGTCGTCTCGCTCGGCGGTCCCGCCGGTACCGGTAAGACGGTGCTGGCCATCGCGGCGGGGCTCGAGGCGGTGCTCGAGCGGCGCGAGTTCCGCAAGCTGGTCGTCTTCCGCCCGCTGTACGCCGTCGGCGGCCAGGACCTCGGCTACCTGCCGGGGAGCCAGGACGAGAAGATGGAGCCCTGGGCGATGGCGGTGACCGACGCGCTCGAGGCCGTGACGTCCCGCGAGGTCGTCGAGGAGGTCAAGGCCCGGGGGCTGCTCGAGGTCGTGCCGCTGACGCACATCCGCGGCCGGACCCTGTCCGGCACGTGGGTCGTCGTCGACGAGGTGCAGAACCTGGAGCGCACCGTCCTGCTCGCCGCGCTGTCACGGCTCGGTGAGGACAGCCGGGCCGTGCTCTGCTGGGACATCGCCCAGCGCGACAACCTGCACGTGGGGCGGCACGACGGCATCGTCAGCGTCGTCGACGGGCTCAAGGGTCACCCGCTGTTCGGACACGTCTCCCTGACCCGGTCCGAACGGTCGCCCGTCGCCGCGCTCGCGAGCCGGCTGCTGGAGGAGAACGACGAGTTCTGAGGCGCCGTCCGCCCCATGGGCCGGAAGGACCCGTTCGGGTGATTCCCGGGCCGGTCCGGAGGTACCACCGTCACGGCTGTGCCCCCGGGCCGGTTCTCCGGGTGTTGCCTTCGGGGGAGGGAACACCGGGTCGTTGCCGCCGCTGTTGCCGCCGGCGACCCGCTGCGGTGCGGGTGGTGCGTGGTCGGGGGGCCACGCACCACTCGCATCCGCATGCCCCCTCAAACGCTCGAGCCTCATACGCTCGACGGCGTGGACTCCTCGGTCGAGGCGCCGGCGCAGCCGTGGGTCTCCGGCAGCCCGAAGCGCCACTGGCTCGACGCAACGACCTGGGTGGACCTGACGCCGGGCTGGCTCCGCGACCCCAACGAGGTCTACCGCGCCCTGCACGACGGGCTGGCCTGGCGGCAGGCACGCCTCTGGCGCTACGACCACTACGTCACCGAGCCACGGCTGACCGCCGGCACGCGCCCCAACGCCCATCCCGCCGTCCTCGAGGCCACGAAGGCGCTGCGCCGCCACTATGGCGTCGAGTTCGATGGGCCGTCGCTCGCGCTCTACCGCGACGGACGTGACGCGCTCGGCGCGCACCGCGACCGCGAGTTGCGGCACACGGCCGACACGCTCATCGTCATCCTCAGCCTCGGTGCGCGGCGGCCGTGGATCCTTACGCCGCGCGGTGCCGCCGACACCGGCCGGGCCGCCGCAGGAGCGATCGACCTGGCCCCGCGGGCCGGCGACCTCCTCGTTCTCGGTGGTCGGGCGCAGGCTGACTGGCTGCACGGCGTGCCACCGCAGCCGGGACTGCGGGAGGGGCGGATATCGGTGCAGTGGCGCTGGACCTCGGGCACCGGGCCGCCGGAGATCGGGCCCGGCTACCGCGCGCCGCGCCACTTCTCGGGCGGTTGAGCGGAGCTGGGTCGCAACAACGCGCCGGTTCCGGTGGATCCGGGGTTGCTCCAACGACCGCAACTCGACCGAACCGGCGACGGCGGTCGCCCCCGACCGCTCAGCTACCGCCAGGACCGGCGAGATCTCGCCGTTCTCGACGGCGGCTCGGAAAGCGCTACTGACTTGCTCAGTACCGGTTGTGGCCGGGCAACTCTCACCATCCGTATTGCGGTGGTCGACAGCTCAGACCTTTCGTACGGCCTGTCATCCAGGGGGCGTTGGCGGGTCGTCGAGACTCCTTCCTCGCCCGAGACCCAAGGAAAGC
>JAVEDQ010000031.1 GCA_030840885.1 Frankiaceae bacterium | reverse complement strand
GCTACGACGACCTCGTCGAGCTGTACGCCTATCCCGCCGAGCTGCCGTGGCTCCGCGCGAACTTCGTGAGCTCACTCGACGGCGCGGCCCAGGGCAGCGACCACAGGTCGGGCACGCTGTCGAGCCGGTCCGACCGTCGGATCTTCGGGCTGCTCCGCAGCCTCGCCGACGTCATCGTGGTGGGTGCAGGAACGGCCCGCTCCGAGGGGTACCTCCCGGTGACGGCCACCGAGACGCGGACGAGTCTTCGCAACCGGCTGGGGCTCGCCGCCTCCCCCTCCATCGCTGTGGTGTCCCGGTCGCTGCGGATCGACGTCGGCCTCCTCGAAGGCGGCCTCGCGCCCACTGTGGTGATCACCACGGAGTCCGCGCCGGTCGAGCGACGCAATGAGGTCAGCTCACTCGCGGCCGTGCTCGTCGCCGGTGAGACCGAGGTCGATCTCGCCCTGGCGAAGGAGCTGCTGATCAGCAGAGGTTTCCCCCGGATGCTCTGCGAGGGCGGGCCGACGCTGATGCGCGACCTCGTCGCCGCCGACGCCGTCGACGAGCTGTGCCTGACGATCACGCCCCTGGTCCTGGCCGGTGACCGGCTCCGGATGGCGCAGGGTCCGGTCCTCGACCCGCCGGGACAGTTCGTGCTGCGACACCTCCTCGAGGACGAGAGCTCACTCTTCTGCCGATACTCGCGGCACTGACGCCCCGGTGGATCGACCTGCAACCGGTCGGCCAGGCACCGACACCCGTGAAGAAGTGACCGGCGCTGGTGTCACGCTCTGGTCGGCTTATCGACCATAGCGGCGCTGGCGCGCCCCGTAGCTGCGCAGTGCACGGAAGAAGTCGATCTCCCGGAAGGCTGGCCAGTAGGCATCGCAGAAATAGAGCTCGGAGTATGCGGACTGCCACAGCAGGAAGTTGGACAGACGCTGCTCGCCCGACGTCCGGATGATCAAGTCAGGCTCCGGTTGACCCGCGTTGTACAGGCGCTTCGTGATGTCGTCGGGGACCAGCTCGTCGGCTACCTGTTCGATGGTGATGCCTTCGGCGGCTCTGTCGAGAAGGAGATCCCGCACCGCGTCGAGAACCTCCTGGCGCCCGCCGTAGCCGACGGCCAGCGTGAGGTGATCACCGGTGGCACAGGTTTCGGTGGCGGCCACGGCGGCCTTCAGCGCATGGGCCGCTCGGTCGGGCAGGGCATCGAGCGTGCCGGCAACGTGCAAGCACCAGGTGGGCGAGGGTTCGGCTCGGATGCGCTCGGCAAGCTGGGTGATCACGTCCATCAGGAAGGCGATCTCGTCGGCGTCGCGGCGGTCGAGGTTCTCGGTGGAGCAAACGAAGACGGTCACATGGGGAATGCGGAGCTTGCCGCACCAGCGCAGCAGATCGTCGAGGTGTTCTCCGCCGTAGCGATGTCCCAGGCTGGCGTTGTCGAATCCGGCTGCTCGCGCCCACCGGCGGTTGCCGTCCATGATGAGGCCGACATGGTGTGGCAGCGTGTCCGCCCCCATGAGCGCCCGCTCGAGTCTGGCGGCGTAGAGCCGATGGGCGACAGAGTGCAGGATCATGGCGCAGTACGGCCCTCACTCCCGCGTCGGGCGCGAAACAGGCCGAGAACGGGCCCCAGGAGCACGAAGCCGGCCACGGTCAGTGCTGCTTCCGTGGCTGCCGCTGCGACGGACGACCCGATGCCTCCATGATCGAGGTGGTCCCACATGAACGCAGCGACAGTGACGACGGCGACGGTAGGGAGCAGAAGCCCGATGAAGGGTGAATGCCCGGCTGCTCGAGCTGCGGTGTCCGATGGGCGAATGATCGCGAGCAGGTCTGTCAGCGGCGCGCGAACGTCCCGACACGGGCGGCTGTCGAGCTTGCGTGCCAGCGACCGAACCCGCATGACCCAGAGCGCGGCGAGTACAGCCACCGCGGGGCCCGTCAGGATCGCCCACGCCGCAGCGTTGCCCGGAACCGCTGCACCCGCAGCGAACAGAGCCCACGCCGAGAACGCCAGCGCCGCACTATCACGGCGACAGAGCAAGACCACATCACCCGGCGTCGCCGGTCGGTGGCGCATCGCCGCGGCCCGCAGAACAGCAAGCAGCATGCACGCCCCCGCGGCCTGCGCGCTGGCGAAGAAGAGGACCGCCCAGACGACGACTGCGGACGCCTGGGCATCGGCCCCGTTCAGCAGGGCAGTGGCAGACGCACCGACGGCGAGGACACCGACGACCGTGGCGATCGTCGCTCGCGCTGCCCGACGAATCGCGTTCTCGGTGTCGAACGATTCAGCGACCTCGGCAGCTGGTCGCAAGCGGCGCTTCGCCTCATCGTCGCCGTGGACAGCCACGACGTCGGCCAGCTGTACGCGGTACTCGGCCAGCAGCCGGCGGCGGGCTCGACCGCGCGTGTGGAGGGCGTGGCCGAGCTCCTCCAGATACTGCTCGACGGTCGTCACACGGGGCCGCCGTCCAGCACGTCGCTGACGCCTACGGCCAACGGCTTCCTAGCGGACGCATACATGCGAGTAACTATACCTAGACATCCTTGGTATAGCACCGCCTATCCACTGTCGAGAGGTTGTTAGCCGCTGTCGCCCAGTCCGGGGACGATGTCGTCGAGTGCGTAGGTGAGTGGTTGTTCGAGCTG
>JAVEDQ010000611.1 GCA_030840885.1 Frankiaceae bacterium | reverse complement strand
CAGTGATCGAGGCGGTCAGCGTCACGCGCGCGGTGGCAGCACCGGACGCGGCAGCCCGGGCGAGCTGGCTCCCGGTGCCCTCGGCGACCCACACCGCGGGGCAGCCCGGGTCGCCCGGGGCTGGCTTGCCGGACGCCGACGGGTACGGCGTGATGAACGGGTTGTACTGGTTGGCGACCATGCCGTCGGACATGCCGGTGTAGCTGACGACGACTGCCTTCACACCCGCCGCCTTCGCGTCGGCCAGGGCGACGGGGCTGAAGATGCCGACGAAGGCCGGGTTGGTCAGCACGGCGTTGTCGGTCGTGTAGTCCTGCGCGGCCTGCGCCGAGGTCTTGCCGCGTTCGTAGCCGCCGGTCGCGGCCGAACTGGGCGAGAAGGTGAACGTCGAGGGCGGCGCCTTCACCAGCGCCACGCCCCCGGCGGCCGCGGCCCAGAAGGCCGCACCCGCGCCGGTGCCGGAGGTTCCCACGGCGGCCGGCTCGTAGGTGCCGAGGTTGACGAGCTTGCCGGTGACGCCGCCTGCGGGGGTGGCCCCGGAGTAGGGGTAGTAGTAGGCGAGCTCGACCGGCCCGGACGGGCCGCTGGTCGAGGGCTGGCTCACCGAGAGCGCGGAGCGCTGTGCGAGCCAGCGGTCGAACGTCTTGCGGTCGCGCTGCACCCGGAAGCCGGGGACGTGCGCCATCTGATCGGCGATCCAGTCGATGAAGCGGGTGTGGCCGGGGCTGCCGGTGTAGCGGGTGCCGAAGCCGACGAGCTGGTGCTGCCAGTCCCAGAGCGTTTCCGCCGATGGCAGGCCGGGGTAGGCGCCGCCGGCGCGGGACGCCCATGCGGCGGACGGAGCGAAGGTGGCAAGCGCCGTGGCGCCAACCGCACCGCGCAGCAGCTGGCGACGGGAGAAGCCGCCCCCGCCGCGTGCGTCGAGCTGGTCACCGGTCTCAGCATTGAGCGCCATGCTCATCACCCCTTCGCCGTCAGGCGCCGAATTCCTACCCGACCTCTTAGCACGCAGGCCCGCAAGACGCTTGACCCGGTGTGCCAATAACCGCACACTGCCCTCAAGTGCATACGAGTGCACTTTTCTGCACATTGGCGCAGCGAGGCGCGATGTGCGGATTCTAATGGGGAGCGCCCGTGCGACAGGTACCGATCCGCCGACCCAAGGACCTGGGGCTCGCGGTTGCCGAGGCAAGACGCCTCCGCCGACTGTCGCAGGCCGAGCTTGCGGACACGGCCGGCATCGATCGGACCTACCTCGTCCGGCTCGAGGCAGGTCTGAGCACGCTCCTGGTCGAGCGCGTCCTCCGCTTGCTCCGTCGGCTAGGAGCCGAACTGATCGTCGTCCTGCCCCCGGAGGAGCCCGACCCGGGGGAGCGGACCTCCTGATGGTGCGGACTCGCGAACTGCGTGTCTGGCTCGGGCAGACACCGGTCGCCTTCCTGTCAGCCCCGCGCATCGGCCGGGTGTCGTGCATCTACTCGCAAGACGCACTGGACCGGTATCCGCTGGGCAGCCCGGTGCTGTCCTGCTCCCTTCCGGTACGACCAGGCCGCCAGGACGCCTGGCCGTTCGTGACTGGCCTGCTGCCGGAGGGGCAGCACCGGTCGGCAATGGCTCAGCAAGCCAAGGTCACGACCTCCGATCTGCTCGGGATGCTCGCGAGGTTCGGCCGCGACGTCGCCGGCGCACTCGTCGTCACGCCGATCGACGCCGTGAGCCCCACCCGGCCGGACACGCCGTTGCCCGGGCTGGAAGCGCTGGACGAGAACGACCTCGTCGCCGAGGTCGCGCGTCTCCCGGAACACCCGCTCGGGCTGCACGACGATTCGGAACTGTCCATCGCCGGGCTCCAGGACAAGCTGCTGCTCGTACGCACCGCCACGGGCTGGGCGAGACCGCGCTACGGCTACCCGTCGACGCACATTCTCAAGGTGGACGACCGCGTGCACCGCGGCCTGGTCCGTGCGGAACAGGCCTGCCTCGAGCTGGCCCGTTCCGCAGGCCTCGCGGCCGCCTCGAGCGAACTGCTCCGGATCGGCGACGTCGACTGCCTTGCGGTCGAGCGCTTCGATCGCACCGCCACCAACGGCACCATCAGCCGGTTGCACCAGGAGGATGCCTGTCAGGCGCTCGGTGTGGACCCCGAGCAGCGTGAGCGTCGGGCGAAGTACGAGCAGTACGGCGGGCCGAGCCTCCGGCAGGTAGCCGCGCTGCTCGAAGCGTGGGCACCGGACCCGGAGGACGAGCTACTCCGGTTGCTGGCCCGCGTCACCTTCACCGTCGTGATCGGGGACGCCGATGCGCACGGCAAGAACCTGTCCCTGCTGCATCCTGAGCCGTCCGCGGTGACGCTCGCGCCGTTGTACGACACCGTCCCCACGGCGCTGTGGCCCACCTTGCGCCGCGACAGCGCGATGTCGATCAACGCTGGCTTCGACCTGGCGCAGGTCACCCGTGCCGATCTGGTCGAGGAGGCGCGCAGGTGGGGCCTCTCCCGTTCGCTGATAGCGCGACGCATCGAGGAGACGCTGCAGGCGCTCTCGTCGGCAGTGCGCTCCGAAGCAGTCGCGGCAGTACCCGGCCTGGAGGAGTTGGTCGTAGGCAACGTCGAGCGATTGGGCTGAGCGGTCTGTCTCGCTGTGGACGGATCCGCGCAACCGGTCGCCCCTGACGTCAGAGCGGCACCCCTTCCGACTTTCCTCCGTTGAGAGCAATCAGTCTGACGATTCTTCGACGACATTCCTTCAGAGCCTTGGAGGAGATCACCGAGATGTCGTTGTTGACCTGCCCGACGTGCCTTGTCCCCGTCCTTCCGGGTGCCTACTGCGGCAACTGTGGACGGATGCTGCCGACCGCCGCGCCGGCCGGGACCGCGCAGCATGCTCAGTGGTTCGCAGCAGGCCGCGCAGCGGCGGGCCGATGCACTCGCATCCTCGGCCGTAGTGCTGCAGCAGAGCGCGAGTGATCTCGCCCAGCAGCAACAGGCG
>JAVEDQ010000599.1 GCA_030840885.1 Frankiaceae bacterium | reverse complement strand
TTGCTCGGCCTCGCCCGGATTCGTTCCCGTCTCGCCGGGGTCGCTACCGGAGCCGCCGCCGGTGTCGTCACGGGGGCAGGAAGCGTCTTGCTGGCCGTGTGCGCCGGTCGCTTGGACCGGCCCGGGGACCTGCTGCTGAGCATTGCCCCGTACGCCACCGTCGTCGTCGGCCTGCTCGGGCTGCTGCTCAGCCAGGTCGCCTTCCAGACCGGTGACATCGGAGCCCCGCTCGCCTCGCTGTCGGTGCTCGAGCCGGCCACCGCCGTCGTGCTCGCGGTCACGGTGCTGCACGAGCGGTTGCCGAGCCGCCAACTGACGAGGTCGCCCTGGCGGGGCTCGGTGCCGCGCTCGCGGTGCTCGGCGCCGTCCTGCTCGCCCGCGCCCAGGCCGTCCGGGACGAGGTCGGCGACGCGCCCGAGATGTGAGAGGGATGGCAATTCCAGGCGTTCGACAGGCACCTCGGAATAACGTCCGCCCAGGTACCGGCCAGGAACGTCCTGCGGTCTCGACGTGATCGTGGAAAGGACCGCCGTGACTGCCCCTCCGGCCGATCGGCCCATAACAGCAACTCTGCCGACCACCGCTGCGAACGTTGTGATCGTGTCGGGAAGTGTGGGCGCCGGCCACGATGGAGTGGCGCGGGAGCTCGCCCGACGCCTCTCGGAGGCCGGCCACCATGCTGAGGTGCTGGACCTGCTGGAGGGCTTCCCCTGGCTGGTCGGAGTGCTCCTCGGCAGCGCTTACCTGTTCACCCTCCGGGTGGCGCCCTGGGCCTACGAGGTTGTCTGTTGGCTGGTCGAGCGGTCCGCCGTCTTCCAGCGGTTGGCCGACAGGCTCTGCTGCTCGGCGGCGCCCTGGTTGCGGGAAGAACTCGTCGGCGCGGATCTCGTGGTGGCGACCTACCCGCCCGCAAGTCGTGCGCTGGGCCGGCTGCGGCAGACCGGTGAGCTGCAGGTCCCCGCCGTCACCTATCTCACCGATCCGGCTCCCAACTACCTGTGGCAGCACCCGAACGTGGACCTGCATCTGACGATGAGCTCCGCGACCGCGGCCGAGGCAGAGCAGCGTTACGGGCTCCCGATGTCTACCGCCGGACCTCTGGTGCACCCCGTGTTCCGCACCACTGATCGGGTCGGGGCCCGCCGGCATCTGCGTCAGGTTGCCGACGTCGGTCCGGAGGCCAAGATCGCGTTGATGGTTTTGGGGTCGCTCGGGATGGGCGACGTCCGGCCGGCCCTGCGGGCGCTGCAAGCTGCCGGGGCCGTGCCCGTCGTCCTGTGCGGACGCAACGAGAAGCTGCATCGGAACCTGCGTTCGATGCCCGGCGTGGTCGCGCTCGGCTGGCGTAACGACGCACCACGACTCGTGGCCGGCTGCGATCTCGTCGTGCACAACGCGGGCGGCCTGTCGCTTACCGAGAGCCTCGTCGCCGGGGTGCCGTCATTGACCTTCCGGCCCATCCGCGGACACGGCCGGGCCAATGCTCGCACGCTCGACCGCTCCGGGATGGTCCGATGGGCGCGGACGCCGACGCAGTTGACGACATTTGCGGCGGAGGTGCTGGCCGAGGGCGGCGCCGCCTGCCCGATGCCGAGCGAAACGGCCGTCCAGTACATCTGCTCCCTGCTTCCCGTCGGCGCGAATGGACGGCGGCAGGCGTCGAGCACCGCGCAGATCGCGGGCTCCTAGCGCCAGCAGGTGGATGGCGGGAGCGAGCGCGGCGCCGGCCACCGCGTCGAGCACCCCGTGGTTGCCCGTCACCACGATCACGACCACGGTCATCCGAGGTGGACCGCCGCGAGCCTGCGCCAGCACCGGCGCTGCGTCACCGTGGCCGTCGCGAGGAGCACCCATGACGCCCAGGCGACGCCTGACCGAGGCCGTGGTGTGGGGGACACGGCCAGGTCGAGGGACCGTTCCACCGCGACGTGCAGGTGGGCCCGTGGGCTAGAAAGCGCAGCTAGCGCTATAGGTGGGGCGGGCGAGGCTCGAACTCGCGACCCAGGGATTATGAGTCCCCTGCTCTGACCAGCTGAGCTACCGCCCCGCGCCGTCGAGTCTCGCACGGCCACGACGTTCCGAGCGCACCCTGCCGAGGCAGGGCCGCACCTGCACGAAGAGGCTCCCGCGACTGGACTCGAACCAGTAACCTGCCGGTTAACAGCCGGCTGCTCTGCCAATTGAGCTACGCGGGATCGTCTGGCACTCCATCGGCCGAACGGCCTTTGATGCTAGCTGATGCGGGCAGGAAGAACCCTGCCTAACCGGCCCTCTCGGGCCATCGGATCCCGGAGGACGTCATGCGCTACCGCCTCACCTTCCTGCTCGGCGTCGGTGCCGGTTACGTCCTCGGCGCCCGCGCCGGACGCGAGCGCTACGACCAGCTGATGCGTAGTTTCCGGGACGCGAAGGAGCAGCCCGGGGTGCAGAGTGCGGCCGGCGTCGTTGCGGCGCAGGCGTCCGGGCTGGCCCAGAAGGCGAAGTCCGCCGTGTCGACGCGCGCAGGCAGCGGCGGCGACATCGGTGCGGGCAGCTCGACCACCTACCCCGCCACCCCGCTCAACGCGAACCCGCACGGGCTCAACGGCACCTCCTGAGGTCTGGCGGTTTCGTGCCGCTCGCCACATG
>JAVEDQ010000283.1 GCA_030840885.1 Frankiaceae bacterium | reverse complement strand
TCGCCAGGGCACGGGTCGGCGGCGAGCCGGTGCCGCTGCTCGAAGAACTCCTCGGCGCGTGGCCCGACGTGCGCGTCAACATCGACATCAAGGCCCCGGCCGCGATCGCGCCGCTGGTCGAGGTGCTGAACCGAACCGGCGCGCGCGATCGGGTGTGCGTCGGGTCGTTCTCCCAGGCCCGGCTGACCCGGTTCCGCCGGCTGACCCACGGACGCGTCTGCACGTCGCTCGGACCCTGGGAGGTCGCAATGCTCCGGGCGGGCTCGTACCTGCCCGGCAGCCCGGCACTGCTCCGCGGCGCGGTGGCGCAGGTGCCCGTCGCGCACGGGCGGCTCCCCATCGCCGACCGGCGCTTCGTCGACGCCGCCCACCGCCGTGGCGTCGACGTCCACGTCTGGACGATCAACGAGGCCGACGAGATGCAGCGGCTGCTCGACGTCGGCGTCGACGGACTGGTGAGCGACTACCCGTCGGTGCTCAAGGGCGTGCTCCAGCAGCGGGGGCAGTGGGCCTGATCAGATCCGTTCGCGAAGGGTCGGGACGCCCGGGCCGGTCACGTCAGCCAGAGCTGCTCCGCGGCCGGTCATCACCAACAGCAGCGAGAGCATCGGCCCCGTGACCTCAGGCCCGGCGCCGGTCGACCACTCGGCGTCCGAGGCCTGCAAGGTCACCCCGTCGATGCGCTTCTTGGCCCCGATCAGCAGGTTCGAGCCCTTGTAGAAGTCCGCCACCCGCACCAGCGCCTCGGTGGGGTAGGCGTGGGTGATCCCGAGGGGGCGACGGATGTCCTCGGCGTGGACGATCGTCTCGCCGAGCCAGGAGTCGACCGGCCCCGGCGGTGCCGTCTCGGCGGGCGCGACGCGGCGGAACTCGGCCAGCGTCGCGGCGGGACCTCCCGCGCTCTCCTGCGCGAGGGCCTTCTCCGCCATGGCCGAGAACCGGAAGCCGGAGGCGGCCATCTTCCCGAGGAACCGCGGCGGGGTCATCTTCGCGGTCGCCGTCATGTGACCCAGGGTCTGCAGGACCGTCCAGCCCGAGCAGAGCGACGGCGTGGACCAGCGCTCCTCCGGCAGGCGGTCGAGGTCGGCGGCGAGTGCCTCGCGTTCGGCGTGGATCGTGGGCCAGGGGCTGTCTGTCGCCATCGCTTACCTGCCTGCTAGAAGAGGCGGGCAGGCTACCGCCCCACGCCCCCGGCCGCCGGGATACTCAGATACCCAGCCGACCGCGCACCGCGCCGACCAGCGCCTGCGTGGCTGACTCCGGAACGAAGGCCCGCGCGGCCGTCGTCAGCGCGGTGACCGCACCGGGTTCGAGGTCGAGGTCGGCAGCGGCGACATTGAACTCGAGCTGCTCCACGCTGGAGGCGCCGGGGATCGCCACGACCTGAGGCTGTGCGAGCAGCCAGGCGAGTGCCACCTGGGCCGGCTCGGCCTTGTGGCCGGCCGCGACCTCGCGGAGCAGGCTGAGCAAGGGTTCGGCCCGGCGCAGGTTCTCCGGGCTGAACAGCGGATTCACCCCGCGTACCCCGCCGGGCCGGTTGCTCGTCGAGTACTTGCCCGACAGCAACCCCTGCGCGAGCGGGCTGTAGGCCATCACCATGCGGTTCTCGCGTTGGGCGAACGGTACGAGGTCGTCGAGCGGGTCGACGTGGGCCAGCGAGAAGTGCACCTGGTTGCTGACGACGGGCACGCCGAGGGCGGCGTCGGCCTTGCGCCAGCGGTCGAGCGAGTAGTTCGACACCCCCGCGGCACCGATGGAGCCGTTGTCGAGCAGTGTCTTCATGCCCGGCATGATCACCGAGTCGGGCACGACCGGGTTCGGCTGGTGGACCTGGTAGAGCGGGATCGTGGTGAGCTTGAGCCGCTGGGCGCTGGCGTGCTCGCGCTGCTTGACGACCGCCGGGATGGGCGCGACCGGGAAGATCTTGCTGGCGACGACGACCTTCGACCGGTCGTCGCCGAGCGCGTCGCCGAGGATGCGCTCGCTCTTGCCGAAGCCGTAGATCTCCGCGGTGTCGAACAGGGTGACGCCGAGCTCGAGGGCCCGGCGGACGATGATCCGCGCGGTGCCGGAGGCGTACTCGTCGCCGTAGCCCCACTCGCGCGAACCGAACTGCCAGGTGCCCAGACCGATACGGCTGACCGGGGAAAGGCCGGGAACGTCGAGGAACTTCATCTTCTGAGTCTGCGTCCGGAGGCTGAGCGGAAACCTCCCGGGCAGGAGCATGCCGTGCTCCCGCAGCTCCTGGTCACGGCACACCTGATCGCTGTGCTGTTCCTGACCGGCCTGTCCTGGACGGTGGCGGTGGTCGTCTATCCAGGGTTCGCCCAGGTCGGCGCCGGCAGTACCTGGACGGCATTCCATGCGGCCCACTCGCGTCGGATGACGCTCGTGGTCGGCCCGCCATGGGCGGTGCAGGGCCTCGCGGTGGCGGGCCTGCTGCTCGATCGCCCCGACGATGTTCCGCTCGTCTGGGTGCTGGTGGCCGGCGTTGCCGGCGCGGCCACGGTGTTGCTCACCGTGTTCGGTGCGGTGCCGCTGCACGCTCAGCTCGGCGACGGCTTCGATGTGGGCGTGCACCGCCGGCTCGAACGGTCGCACGCATGGCGGACCCTGGCCTGGACCGTTGCCGGCGTCGCCGCCGTCGTGATGCAGGTCCTCTCCGCCTGACCGCCCGGTTCGGGACGTCGGCGGGCGATCGGGGTAGGAACGCTGCGTGACCTCACCTCCGGAGCATCCGCAGGCCGCCGACGAGCAGCGGACCGTCGCCGGCCGCTACCTGCTCGAGCGACCCGTCGGGCGAGGCGGCATGGGCACGGTATGGCTCGCCCACGACCGCAAGCTCGATCGTCGCGTGGCCATCAAGGAGGTCCGCTACCCCGAGGCCGTGAGCGAGGAGGAGCGCCAGCTCCTCGAACAGCGCACGTTGCGCGAGGCCCGGTCCGCCGCCCGGTTCAGTTCGCCGCGGACGACGACGGTGCACGACGTCGTCGACGAGGGCGGCCGGCCGTGGATCGTCATGGAGTACGTCGAGTCGCGCACGTTGGGCGAGCTGGTGTCCGCACACGGCCCGCTGCCACCGGTCGATGTCGCCCGCATCGGGCTGGATCTGCTCGATGCCCTGGAGGCGGCACACAAGGTCGATGTCGTGCACCGCGACGTCAAGCCGGGCAACGTCCTGCTCGACGGGACGGGTCGGGCGTGGCTCACCGACTTCGGCATCGCGACATCGGTCGGTGACGAGACCCTCTCCGACCAGGGCGTGCTGCTGGGCTCACCGTCGTTCATGGCCCCGGAGCGGGCCCGCGGCGAGAACGCCGGACCCTTCGCGGACCTGTGGTCGCTCGGCGCCACGTTGTATGCGGCGGTGGAGGGTCGCGGGCCGTTCGACCGTGGGGAGCCGATGGCGACGCTGCTCGCGGTCACCGTTGAGCCGCCGACGCCTCCGGAGCGCGCCGACGGGCTGACGCCGGTGCTGCTGGCTCTGCTGGCCAAGGAGCCGACCGAGCGGATGACCGGGTGGCAGGCGCGGGAAGCGCTGCAGGCTGCCGTCACCCAAGCCGGCAGCGTTTCTGCGAGCG
>JAVEDQ010000279.1 GCA_030840885.1 Frankiaceae bacterium | reverse complement strand
CGGCCGGTGGCGGTCAACCTGCTGATGCCGTTCGTGACGCGGGATCACGTCGATGTCTGCGTCGAGGTGCGGCCGGCGGTGGCCGTTCTGTTCTGCGGGTACGACGCGCGACTCGTCGCTCGGTTGCGCGGAGCCGGGACGATCGTGCTGCATCAGGTCGGCTCCGTGGCGCAGGCGGATCGGGCGCTCGCCGACGGCGCCGACGGGCTGATCGTGCAGGGCGTGGAGGCCGGAGGGCACGTGCTCGCCGAGCGCCCGCTCGCCGAGGTGCTGCCTGCGGTTCGCGCGGTGGCGGCCGACCGCCCGGTGCTCGCCGCCGGCGGCGTGTGCACCAGCAGCGACGCCCGCGCCGCTCTGGCTGCCGGGGCCGATGCCGTGGTCGCCGGGACGCGGTTCCTGCTGACGCGCGAGTGCGGGGCGCATCCCGCCTACCAGCAGCGGGTGCTGCAGGCCGAGCGCACCGTGCTGACGCGGCTGTTCGGTCTGGGCTGGCGCGATCCGCACCGCGTTGTGGTGAACGAAGCGGTTCGCCGCTGGTGCCGGCCTGACGGTCGCGAGCGGGAGCTGCCTCGCCTGCTCAGCCGCGTGACGCTGCCCGTCGCGCGGCGGGTACCCGTGTCGCAGGCCGGCCGCATGGCGCGCATGCAACGGGTGGGAGTACCCCTGTTCAGTCCTGCGGCGCTCCTGCGCGGCGAGGCGGACCGGCTGGTGGAGGTGACGCCGCTCTACGCCGGGGCGGCGGTCGGCCGGATCAACGACCTCATGGACGCGGCGGACGCGGTTCGGGCGCTCGCGCCCTGAGGGAGCGCGAGCCGCCCCTGCAGCGACCCGAATCCCGATTCGACCTCTCTATCCCGCCGTCCCGTCGCGTTCGCTTCCTCGGGCCAGGTGTCGGAGTTGCCCTTCGTGCACGCCAACCGAAACCCGGCCGTGCGTGGTCGATGGGTCGACCCGCGGGTCGCTGAAGCCACCGGCCTCCCGCACGCCCCGCACGTAGGCCCGATCCTGGTCGATCCTGGCGCGTACCTGATCAGCACCGCCGATGGACCCGTGGCCGGGTACGACGACATCCACGTCGCCCGCCACGCCCTCGAGCAGCCGCAGCGCACCCAGGTAGTCCTCGATCGGGTCGGCGGTGCCGTTCAGGTCGAGCATCGGAACCAAGACATCAGAAAGCATGTCTCCGGCGACGAGGACTGCGCCTTCCTCGATGACCAGCGCCGCATGACCCGGGGCATGAGCATCGTGCTCGATGATGCGGACCCGGGGGCCATCCCAGGGGATCTGTGTCGCGTCGGCGGGCAGGCCGGTGATCAGCCCGAGCAGGTCGAGCGGTATCTGGTCGGCGAGGTCCGGCGGCAGCAGCCCGGCGACGCGGGCCTTGGCGCCCGCGTCCGAGAGCCGATCTCGCACAGTGGCCGCGCAGCGGGCGGTGCCGTAACGAGGCGCCGAGCCGAGCTGGGCGTGCCAGAGCAGGTGATCCCAATGCGGATGCGTCGAGAAACCTGCCACGACGGGTTGGCCCAACTCGCGGAGGTCGTTCGCGAGGCAGGTGATCTCCTCGCCGGTCACCCCGGGGTCGATGAGCAGTACGCCAGCCGAGCCTCGCACGACGACGGCGTTGCTCTGCAGAAATGCGCTCTGATGGACCAGCACACCGGGGGCGACCTGCCTCAGCACGGGCGCACCTCGCTCTCGTCGCGAATGACGTAGCGATGCATCGTGACGCCCTGCTCGAACGCTCGCTGCTCCAGTAGGTCGAGCTCGATCGGAACGTCGTAGTCGTCGAACAGCGGCCTGCCGAAGCCGAGGACCGCGGGATGGGTGAAGAGCAGCAACTCGTCGAGAAGCCCCGCCCGGAGCAGCTGCGTCGCGAGCGCCGCTCCGCCCACACCGATGCTGCCCTCGGTGCCGGCCCGGAGGACGGCGAGCTGCTCGATCGCGTCGTCGCCGCCGATGATGCGGGTGTTGTGGTCGGCACTGCTGCGGGTGCGGGAGACGAGGACCTTGGGCTTGGCCGTCCAGATTTCGCCGTACTCGCGCAGGACATCCGGCAACGACGCGTCCTCCCGCGCCCGGGGCCAGTACTCCTCCATGACCTCGTAGACGACCCGGCCTTGGACCATGAGCGCAAACGCCCGCCCCTGCGCGTTGAACTCCTGATGCAGTTCCTCGTCGATCCGCAGCCACTCGCCCGCACCGTTGTCCCCGGGAACCTGCTCGATCCGCAGGTCGAGGGACACGTTCATCATGTATACGAACCGGCCCATCGGCTCTTCCTCCGTAGTGGTTGCGTTTCGCAATCACTATGCTCAGGGGCTGAGATGCCTGTCAAGGAGGAGTCGTGGAACCACGGTCCGGGTGTCCGATCAACGCCGCCGTCGAGGTGCTCGGAGATCGCTGGTCGTTGCTGGTGCTGCGCGACATCATCTTCGGCGACCGCCGGTACTTCCGGGCGCTGCTCACCGGGTCGATCGAGGGCATCGCTTCGAACATGCTCGCCGACCGCCTCGTGCGGCTCGTCGATGCGGGGATCCTCACGCGCGGCACTGCGGCGCGGGGGCAGCGCGCTCGCTACAGCCTCACGGAAGCAGGTATCCAGACACTCCCGATCATCTACGCCCTCGGCAATTGGGGCCTCGACTGGTGCTCCGGCAGCGCGGAACTCCGGAGCCGGCAGCAGCTGATGCGCGATGAGGGTCCGGCGTTTCTCGAGGAGCTCATGGACGAGCTTCGTGTCCGCCACCTCGGCGCCCCTCCGAAGCCGAGCAACGGCCCAGGACCGCTCGAGCGCATCGAGGCCGCCTACGTCGCAGCCGCCGGCACGAACAGGTCGACTGACAACAGCTGACGGCGATCGAGACGGCAGCCGGCTGCGCTCCGCTCACCGCACCCAGGCCCGCGACGGCAGGAAGCCGAAGGAGACGTTGTTCTGGTAGTTGGATATCGACATGACAGCGGTGCTCCTGCCTGCGACACGCGACCAGTCGGACCTGCACCGCTCAGACAACGCGAACTCACGAACATGCCGGCTGGCAAGGGGAACACGACCCGTTCCAGAGACCACCGCCAGCGGCCCTGCCGTGGCTGGGGCCGCAGCGGCACACTCAACTCGCAGGAAGGTCCTGGCGCAAGGGTTCGCGGTCCTTTTTTGACCCGAATGGCGAGCGCTTTCGGGAGCTCGAAACAGCGCGAGCAAGCCAATTATTTGAATTGATCACCCAGGTGGGTGTACTCCTTTCGGGGCCAGGCGGATCGCAGCGAAACCTCGGAGGTTCCCATGCGCTTGAAGCACCCGACTCGCGAAACGAATCTGACTGGCAGGGTGGGCCGCTGGAGTGCGCAGCACCCCTGGCGTGCGGTGGGGATCTGGCTGGCGTTCGTCGTAGTGGCGTTGGTTGCCGGGGGTGCGGCAGGGTCGGTGAAGCTGACCGACGCCCAGAGCGGGGTCGGAGAGGCCGGACGCGCGCAGCGGGTGATCGACCAGAGCTTCGAAATTCACGCGGCGGAGCAGGTGCTGCTGCAGAGCCGGACCCTACGGGCGACCGACCCGGCCTTCGCAGCCGCGATCCAGGCGGTGACAAGCGGCATTGACGGCACCGGTGCAGCGGTGGACCTGCGCTCGCCGCTGGAGCCGGGCAACGGCGGGCAGATCGCGGCCGACGGGCACAGCGCACTGATCCT
The DNA here is from genome assembly GCA_030840885.1 of Frankiaceae bacterium. Lineage (GTDB taxonomy): Bacteria > Actinomycetota > Actinomycetes > Frankiales > Frankiaceae > JAVEDQ01. The sequence continues at coordinate 3,043 of JAVEDQ010000279.1, read as the reverse complement.
GTTCGACCTCAACGGCAAGCTCGACACCGCCAAGGACCGCATCGCGCCGATCGCCGCCGCCGTGAGCAGCGCAGCCGCCGCCCATCCGCAGATCAGCATCGCCGAGACCGGCGACGCCACGATCGGCAAGGCCATCGCCGACACGGTCGACAAGGACCTCAAGGGCGCAGAGAAGCTCTCGCTACCCATCACCCTGTTCGTGCTGCTGTTCACCTTCGGAGCGCTCGTAGCCGCCACCCTGCCGCTGGGGCTCGCTATCACCGCGATCCTTGCCGCCAGCGGGCTGCTGGGCGTGTCCAGCCACCTGATCGCCACGAACGACGCGGCCAACTCGGTGCTGCTGCTGATCGGCCTCGCCGTCGGCGTGGACTACTCGCTGTTCTACGTCAAGCGGGAGCGTGAGGAACGTGCCGCCGGCAGCACCAACGTGGTCGCGCTGCACGCTGCGGCCGCCACGTCGGGACGCTCGGTGCTGATCTCCGGCATCACGGTTCTGGTCGCCATGTCCGGCCTGTTCCTGTCCGGGTCCAACATCTTCTACGGCATCGCAGTCGCCGCGATGCTGGTCGTCGCGGTCGCCATGGTCGGTTCGCTGACCGTGCTGCCGGCGCTGCTGGCATTGTTGGGCGACCGAGTCGAGAAGGGACGGATCCCGTATCTGTCGCGGCATCGCCACGCCGAGCGGGACAGTCGCGCCTGGGGCTTCGTCCTGGACCGGGCGTTGCGCCGTCCGGTCATCTCCGTCACCTTCGCCACCGGCATTCTGCTGGTGCTGGCGGTGCCACTGCTGCACATCCACACCTCCACTCCGGCTGCCTCGGACCTGCCCTCCTCGATCCCGGCGCTGCGCACCTACAACGCGATCCAGCAGGCGTTCCCGGGTGGTCCGGCACCGGCAATCGTCGCCGTACAGGCTCCGGACGTGACCGCGCCATCGGTTCGCGCCGGCGTCGCCGCGCTCGAACGTGAGGCGCTGGCGAGCGGCCAGGCCGGTCAGCCGATCCACGAGCTCCCCAGCCCGGACGGCCGGGTCCTGACGGTGGCCATCCCGCTGGTGGGCAACGGGGAGAACGCCGCCTCCGCCCATGCCCTCGACGTGCTGCGCCATCAGATCATTCCGAACACCGTCGGCCAGGTGCCGGGCGTTCGCGCCGACGTAACGGGGCTGACCGCCGGCACCGAGGATTTCAACTCGTTGACCAAGGCGCGGGTCCCGATCGTGTTCGCCTTCGTCCTGATCCTGGCGTTCCTGCTGCTACTGATCTCGTTCCGGTCGCTGGTGATCGCGGTCAAGGCGATCGCGCTGAACCTGCTGTCGGTGGCGGCCGCCTACGGAGTGCTCGTCGCCGTGTTCCAGTGGGGGTGGGGTGAGTCGGCGCTCGGCTTCACCAGCACGCACAGCATCACCTCATGGCTGCCGCTGTTCCTGTTCGTGGTGCTGTTCGGGCTGTCCATGGACTACCACGTCTTCATACTCAGCCGGGTCCGGGAGCTTCACGACCGCGGCCTCTCCACCTCCGATGCGGTTGCCGGCGGCATCAAGTCGACCGCCGGGACCGTCACCTCCGCAGCGGTCGTGATGGTGTTCGTCTTCCTGACCTTCGCCACGCTCCGGCAGGTGTCCCTCAAGGAGATGGGCGTCGGCCTGGCCACCGCCGTCCTGCTCGACGCCACAGTCGTCAGGGGCGTGCTGCTGCCTGCGACGATGAAGCTGCTCGGTGAGGCGAACTGGTACCTGCCGAGCTGGCTCAACTGGCTGCCCGACATCTCGCACACCCCGCAACTTCCGGCAGCTGGGCTTCCGCAGCAGCGGCAACCGATACCGGATGCAGCATCCGAAGCACCACCCAACCGGGTATACGACTGAACGGAGCTTGTTCCGCAAGAGTCGACCGTCAGGTGCGCTCGCTGCGTGCTACCAGTCCGCGTCGAAGGCGGCCCGAGTGCCGGTCAACGGCAAGATGGCCGGCACCTTTCGTTGCATCGCCAGCAGCGCGATGTCGTCGGTGTGCGCTTCCGGAGCCAGGACGGTCAACAAGCGCTCGACCAGAGCGTCCGGGGTCCGGACGTCGGTGGTGCTCGCCACGGCGACGAGCAGGTCGAGACCCTCATCGAGCGACTGCTGCCGCGATTCGACCAGCCCGTCGGTGTAGAGCAACAGCACATCGTCGATCCCCAGCGCGAAAGTCGTCTCCGGGTACTGCTCGTCGGCGCGCGCACCGAGCGGTAGCCCGCCCGGGACCTCCAGCAACTCGGCCGAGCCGATCGCGTGCATCAGCAGCGGCGGTGGGTGGCCGGCCCGGGCGATCGTCACCGTTCCGCTGATCAGGTCCAACTCGAGGCAGCAGCAGGTGGCGAGTTGGTTCGGACGTTCGCCCAGGAGCCGGTTCGCGCGTTCGAGTACCTCGGCGGGTCCGGTGGCGGTGGCACCGTAGGCACGCAGGGTCGCCTGTACCTGACCCATCATGGCCGCGGCGCGGATGTCGTGCCCCACCACGTCACCGAGCACGATCACGGCGCGGTCGCCGGGCAGCGGGAGGACATCGAAGAAGTCGCCGCCCACGACGCTGCCGATGGTCGCCGGGACGTATCGAGCGCCGAAGCGGATGCCCGGGAGCAGCGGGAGCTCGCTGGGTGCGATGGCCCGCTGCAGGACACGGGCCATCTCGCGCTCGCGCTCGAACAGGCGCGCCCGTTCGAGCGTCTGCGCGCAGAGCACCGCCAACGTCATCAGAAGTGCGAGGTCCGACGGGGGCGTCGCGTGGCGCTCGGCGTAGCTCACGCTCCAGGTACCGATCACGCGCCCGGACGCCATCAGCGGCATGTACACCCACGACTGCATCCCCGATGCCACGACGAGGTCCTCCCGGCCCGGGAATCTCGCCAGGTAGTCCTCCGGAGAGGAGAACACCAGCGGTCGCCGCTCCTTGACCGCGGTCATCGGAGCGCCTTCGACGTCCCGGACCCGTTGGTCGATCAATGCGCGCATGCTCGGCCCGTAGCCCTCGACCCGCACCGGTGCCGGCAGACCGTCACCGTCGAG
>JAVEDQ010000547.1 GCA_030840885.1 Frankiaceae bacterium | reverse complement strand
CGCAGCAGCTCCGGGCCCCGTGGCCGGCGGCCGGGGATCACGTCGCAGGACCCTGCCTTCGAGTCCTGGATGTGGACGTTCGGGTCGAGCTGGACCGAGAGCAGCTCGTTCGCCGCATCCCCCGTGGAGAGCCCGTTGGGGCCCCAGTGGTACGGCAGCCCGACCTGGTGGACGATCTTGTCGGCCACCCGTAGCGGACCGAGCCGGTCGGTGACGAGCACCCGGGCCTCGATCGCGGTGCGGGCGGTGACGATGGTCGCCCAGCCGCCGTGGGTTAGGCCGGCCTGGCGCGCCATCTCCGGCGACACCTCGCAGAACATCTCCGGCTGCAGCTCCGCCAGGTAGGGCACCCAGCGGCTCATGCCGCCGGCGGTGTGGTGCTCGGTCAGGCGGTAGGTGGTCCAGACGTACGGGAACACCTCGGTGCCCGGCTCCTGGCCGCCCGGGTTGGACAGGTTGTCCTTGCGCGAGAAGGTCTCCCGCGCCGGGTTCGACTGCTGGCCGTAGAGCGGGTTCCGGAACGGCGACTCGTGCGGCTCGTAGTGCGTCGGCATCGGGCCGTCGACCAGCCCGGTCGGGGCGAACAGCCAACCCTTGCCGTCGGCCTGCATGATGAACGGGCTCGAGCCGCTGATGGCGTCCTCGGCCTTCGCATCCGGCGCCGGCTCGTAGTCCGGTCGACGGTTGGCGACGAAGTCGGGGATGTCGTGCCCGGTCCACTGGCCCTCGCCGTCGGCGGCGTCGGCATCCCACCACACGTAGGCCTTCCGCTCGCTCCACGGCTTGCCCTCGGGGTCGGCCGAGGCGCGGTTGTAGAGCGTGCGGCGGTTGGCCGGCCACGCCCAGCCCCACTCCGGTGCGACCCAGCTCTGCTCCTGGCCCGGCTTGCGCCGCGCCGACTGGTTCACGCCGTCGGCGTAGATGCCGGTGTAGATCCAGCAGCCGGCGGAGGTGGAGCCGTCGGCCTTCATCTCGGTGTAGGAGCTCAACGGACCCTTCGGGCCGAAGCCGTTGATCTCCTGCAGCACCTCCTCACCCGAGGGCTCGTCGAGCGGACCCTCGGTCGAGTAGTTCCAGGTGAGGTCGAGCAGCGGCCGGTCGCGCGGGTCGGTCGACCCTGCCAGCCGTTCCCGCATGATCCGGCCGAGGTGGTAGTAGAACCACAGCTCGCTGCGCTGGTCGCCCTGCGGCTCGACGGCTTTGTGGTGCCACTGCAACAGCCGCTGGGTGTTGGTGAACGTGCCTTCCTTCTCCACGTGGGAGGCGGCCGGCATGAAGAAGATCTCGGTCGGGATCTTCTCGGTCTCCAGCTCGCCGGTCTCGATCTACGGCCCGTCCTTCCAGAACATCGCGCTCTCGATGAGCGAGAAGTCCCGGACGACGAGCCAGTCGAGGTTGGCCAGGCCGAGCCGCTGCAGCTTGGCGTTGGCCGAGCCGACCGCCGGGTTCTGGCCGAGCAGGAAGTAGCCCGAGACCTTGCCGTCGATCTGGTCCATGACGGTGGTGTAGGTGCCGTGGTCGCCGGTGAGGCGCGGGATGTAGTCGAAGCAGTAGTCGTTCTCCGCCGTCGCCGCGTCGCCCCACCACGCCTTCAGCAGGCTGATGAAGTAGGCGTCCATGTGGCCCCAGAACCCGGTGGGTGTCCCGTTGGCCTCCAGGAACGACTGCAGCGTCAGCTCCGGCCTCGCCTGCGGCATCGGCATGTAGCCGGGCAGCAGGTTGTAGAGCGTGGGGATGTCGGTCGAGCCCTGGATGCTGGCGTGCCCGCGCAGCGCGAGGATGCCGCCACCGGGCCGCCCCATGTTGCCGAGCAGCAGCTGCAGGATCGCGGCGGTGCGGATGTACTGCGCCCCCGTGGTGTGGTGCGTCCACCCGACGGCGTAGCAGAAGGCGCCGGTGCGCTCGCGGCCGCTGTTCTCGGTGAGCGCGTCGGCGACCTTCCGGAACTGCTCCGGCGGGATGCCGCAGACCTGCTCGACCATCTCGGGGGTGTAGCGGGCGTAGTGCCGCCGCAGCACGTTGATCACGCAGCGCGGGTTCTGCAGCGTGTCGTCGCGCTCCGGCTGGCTGCCGTGCTTGCCGAGCAGGTCCTGGCGCGGTTCGTCGATGGCCTGCTTCTCGGCGTCGGTCTGCGAGCCGTCGCCGGCCCCGGTCTCCGGGCTGTCGGGCTGCCCGGCCTGGCTGCGGTGGGCGAGGCTGCCTTCACCCGGCCGCGGCGACTGTCGGTCGCCCGAGGCCGAACCGACGTCGGCACCCTCGTACTGCCAGGACGCCGGGTCGTAGGTGCGAGTGGTCTCGTTCCAGCCCGAGAACAGGCCGTCGAGCTCCTCGGTGTCCTGGAAGTCCTCGCTCACGAGCAGCGAGGCGTTGGTGAAGGCTGTGACGTACTCCTTGAACCACAGCTCGTTGGAGAGCACGTGGTTGATCAGGCCGCCGAGGAACGCGATGTCGGTGCCCACGCGGATGCCGACGTGGATGTCGGCCACCGCGCTGGTCCGGGTGAAGCGCGGGTCGACGTGGATGACCGTCGCGCCGCGCGCCTTCGCCTCCATCACCCACTGGAACCCGACGGGATGGCACTCGGCCATGTTCGAGCCCTCGATGACGATGACGTCAGAGTTCTGCAGGTCCTGCTGGAAGTTGGTGGCGCCGCCGCGTCCGAACGTGGTCCCCAGACTGGGGACGGTGGAGCTGTGTCAAATACGGGCCTGGTTCTCGATCTGCACCGCTCCCATGGCGGTGTAGAGCTTCTTCATGAGGTAGTTCTCCTCGTTGTCGAGGGTCGCCCCTCCGAGGCTCGCTATCCCCATGGTCCGCCGCACCGGCAGGCCGTCCTGGGTGTCCTGCCAGCCGTCCTTGCGGCTCTTCAGGACCCGGTCGGCGATCATCTGCATCGCGGTGTCGAGATCGAGGTCTTCCCACTCCGTCCCGTACGGACGGCGGTACTTGATCTTCTGCTCGCGGCTCGACCCGGTGACGAGTTGCTTCGAGGCGCTGCCCTTCGGGCAGAGCCGACCCCGGCTGATCGGCGAATCCGGGTCGCCCTCGATCTGGACGATCTTCTCGTCCTTGACGTAGACCCGCTGGCCACAGCCCACCGCGCAGTACGGGCAGACGCTCTGCACGACGCGGTCGGCGGTCTTGGTGCGCGGCGTCAGGCTCGCGGTGTAGGCGCTCTCCGCGGCCTTGCCACGGCCGAGCGGGTCGTTCCCACCGAGAACCTGCCGGAGAACCGGCCAGCCGAGAACGGTCTTCTTGACGGACTGATCGCGCAGGGACAAGGCGAACTCCTCCGAGCTTCGATGCCGCAACGGCAATCGACTTTCGCTCAACAGTGGGTGAGTCTGCCACCCTGGTGAACCATGGGCCGCAGCACCTCCCGCCGGAAGGTCATCCGGATCGACGGATCTTCCCGCCGCGAACGTATCGACACGCTTTCCGCCGAGGAACCGCTGGAGATCCGGGTGGCCGGAACGTCGTTGGCGGTGACCATGCGGACGCCGGGCGCGGACATGGACCTCGCCGCAGGCTTCCTGCTCACCGAGGGCGTATTGCGGGCTCCCGGTGACCTCGCCGCGCTGCGGTACTGCGCCGGCACCGACGACCAGGGGCTCCAGACCTACAACGTTCTCGACGCCGCCCTGGCCCCGGGCGTGGCGGCGCCGGACCCGTCGGTGCAGCGCAACTTCTTCACTTCGTCCTCCTGCGGGCTGTGCGGGAAGGCGAGTGTCGACGCGGTGAAGGTGGCGTCGAGCTTCGAGGTCCGCGACGACCCGCTGAACCTGCCGGTCGAGGTGCTCACGACCCTGCCGGACACGCTCCGAGCGGCCCAGGCGACATTCGAGAAGACCGGCGGGCTGCACGCCGCCGGTCTGTTCACGGCCGACGGCCGGTTGCTGGTTGCCCGCGAGGACGTCGGGCGGCACAACGCGGTCGACAAGGTGCTGGGCTGGGCCTACCGCGAGGGGCTGGTACCGCTGCGCTCGACCGTGCTGATGGTCAGCGGCCGCGCATCGTTCGAGTTGACGCAGAAAGCGCTGATGGCGGGCGTGCCGATGCTCGCCGCGGTGTCGGCGCCGTCGACGCTGGCGGCGGAGCTCGCCGAGGAGGTCGGCATGACGCTCGTGGGCTTCCTTCGCGGACAGACGATGAACGTCTACAGCTGCGCCGGCCGCCTGACCTGACGCCTACACCGGACAACGACGCACGGCGGGCAGCGAGCCGTCTCCAACGGTGGCGACGGCGGGCTGCGGTCGCCCGACCCATGCCGATGGTCGCTCGCGCAGACGCGCGCTACGCGGCATGAGCGGCCGTCGTCAGTGAGTCGACATGACCTGATGGGGATCAGTCGACTACGTCGATCAGCCGGCGCAGTGCCGCGACGTGCTCGCGCAGGGCCTTCCTGCCTGTGCTGGTCAGCCCGACCCACGTCGTGCGTCGTCCCGCCTGGACGCCCTTGCGGCTGCGCACGTAGCCGGCGTCGGCCAGCGCCGAGATGTGTTTGGACAGCACCGAGTCACTCACCTCGAGAACGGCCCGCAGCGTCGCGAACTCCGCCTCCGACACCGCGGACAGCGTCGTGACCACCTGCAGCCGGGCCGGGGCGTGGATCAGCGGGTCGAGCTCGGCCATCAACCGGCAATCAGTAGCGCAACGAACCCCAGGCAGGCGAGCACGGCACCCGCGGCGAGCAGCCGCGGCGAGACGCCGCCCGCGTGGGCGGCCGGGTCGTTCCGGTAGGCGTGCCACCACCGGAGGGTGCCGATTGCGTAGCCGACTCCCGCGGCCACGGCCGCCACCGCGACGAGCCACCAGCGCGACTCGAAGGCGGCCCACGTCGCGGCCCCGAACCCGCCCATGTAGACCAGCGTCGACGTACCCCCGGTCCCAAGGACGATCTGGCTCGACAGTCCATCGATCCGGACGCCGTTGATGCGCCGGAACCGGTGAAGCAGGACCGCTGCCCCGCCCATCAAGACCGCCACCCCAGCCAGCGCCACCGCGAGCCCGGCGGTCGTTTGAGCGGCGATTCCGTAGGCGGCGGCGCCCACCTGGACCGCGACCGCGGCGGCCAGTGCTGGGTGCAGGCCGGCGGGCAGTCGCAGGCCTGCGGCCAGTCGCTGGCGCGCCTGGTCCGCCTCGGCCAGCACGAAACGCGGATCGAGGGGGTCCTGCTGCGCTTGGTCACTTTCCATGATGGAAAGCATGCTCGTCACTTTCCAGTCTGGCAAGTACTCATCGTCGTCAGAGGCCGCGGTCGCTGTCATGCCGGCGGCCGGGTGAACAAGCGCGCGAACGGCACTTCTCCGCATAACTGAGAGCGTCAGCGGGACGGGTGTCAGTCCTCGGTGAAGACGGCCCATGCCTCTTTGGCCGCGTAGTAGACGAGCACGTAGCCGGCCGCCGGGTCTGCCCACCACCAACCGATAGCTGCGTTCAAGGTGAGTCCGACGAGGACGGCGACGGCGAGCAGGCCGTCGATGGCGGTGACACGGCCCTCGGTCAGCAGCACGGGATTGTTCAGAGCCCGGCCGGTGCGAGCCTTGCCGCCCGCCAACGCGAACATGACCGCGGCGGTAATGGCCGTCCAGGCGATGCCGAGCGGGCTGTGGTGCGGGTGAAAGCCGGTGAACAGGCTCCACGTGGACTGCACGGTCAGATAGAGAGCGAGGGCGACGAACGCGACCGCGATGATCCGTATGGCACGGCGCTGTCGGTCCTCACCGCTGCCGGACAACTCCCACAGCACGACGGTGCTGGCGCCGATCTCGATGAGCGAGTCCAGACCGAACCCGGCCAGTGCTACGGACCGGGCAGCGATCGCGGCGATGACGAGCACCACGATGCCGACAATGTTCCAGCTCAGCGTGCAGATCTCTAACAGGCGCCCGCGGCGCAGCAATGCAGCGGCGCGGGCGGCAGGCAGCGCCGTCGTCATGCTCACCGCATCAGCATCTCGCGGGTGTACGCGCGTGTGGTGCGAGGGGCAGCCCAGCAACGCCCGCTCGAGCTAGGCAGAACGTCCGCGAACGGCACTTCTGCGCATCGAGGCTGACGATTGGCTGGTCCTGGTCGAATTGGGCGTGC
>JAVEDQ010000514.1 GCA_030840885.1 Frankiaceae bacterium | reverse complement strand
AAGCACCTCGACGAGAAGGTCGCGCGCCTGCACCTCGACGCGCTGAGCTGCAAGCTGACGGAACTGTCGAAGTCGCAGGCCGAGTACCTCGGCGTCGACGTCGCCGGCCCGTTCAAGTCGGACCACTACCGCTACTGAGCACCACTAGCTGACGCCGACGGCCCGGTCCCCGCGAGGGGGCCGGGCCGTTCGCGTGTCCGTTCCCGCGATCGTCAGCCGATCGCCGAGCGCAGGTCGGTGGCTGAGAAGTCGTCACCTTGGAAGAGCAACGCCTCGCCAGTGGCCCGCGCCAGGGCGTAGGCGAAGCAGTCACCGAGGTTCAGCTTCGCCGGATGGCCGGACCCTTTGCCGAAGTCGACGTAGGCCTGCCGCGCCAGCGCCGCCTGCTCCGCGGTCAGCGGTTCGATCTGGACCGCTGCTGCGGCGAGGAGATCGTCGAACCTTCGACTGAGGACAGGGTCTCGGTTGGCATCGACCACGACCGAAGCCTCGACGTACGTGGCGGCCGACATGCGGCAGCGGTCCGCTTGGACGAGCGCGTCGATGAAACTGCTCGCCTCGGGTTCGTTCCGGAGGATCGCCACGACGGCGGAAGTATCGACGATCACGCGGGCAGGCCGTCCTCGTCGTAGAGCAGGTTGCCATGATCAGCACTCCCGTACGGCTCCACCCAGCGCTTGGACGAGTCCTGCGCCAGCCGACGAAGTCCGTCCGCGATCTGCTCCGGGGATCGGCCGCGCGAACCACCGATGCGTGCGAGACGCTCGCGCAGGGCGACCGTCACTGCTCCGGTCACGGTCTCGCCCGTTGCTGCGGCCAACTCGCGGGCCAGGCTCTCCGCATCAGCATTCTTGATGTTCAAGCTCATGGTGGAATGCTAGCCGAGAGTCCACCAATCAACCAGGAGCACCGGGCGACGTCTGCAGCCCCGCGTGCGACTCGTCCCACGCCTGGTGCAGCGCCTGTGAGAACAGGTCCACGGGCTGCGCGCCGGAGATGCCGTACTTGTCGTCGACGACGAAGAACGGGACTCCGCTGATGCCGTAGCTGTGGGCCTGCGCCTCGTCGGCGCGGACATCCTCGGCGTACTCGTCGGAGTCGAGCACCCGTGCCACCGCATCAGCGTCCAGCCCGACCTCGACCGCCAGCCGCGCGAGCTCGGCCGGGTCGCCGATGGCGACGCGCTCGGTGAAGTAGGCGCGGAGCAGTCGCTCCTTGAGCTGACCCTGCACGCCTGAGTCGGCCGCCAGGTGCAGCAGCCGGTGCGCGTCGAAGCTGTTGCCCGAACGGGCCTCGTCGAGGTGGAACTCGAGGCCCTCGTCGGCCGCGGTGGCGGTGAGCTTGTGGTTGGCCTCCTGCGCCTGCTCGACGGTGAGGCCGTACTTGGCGGCGAGCCGCTCGGCAGGCGGGATGTCGGTGCTGCGCTCGGCGTCGGGGTCCAGCTCGAAGCTGTGCCAGACGACGTCGACCTCGGCCGCGTGGGGGAATTCGGCCAGCGCGGACTCGAAGCGCCGCTTGCCGATGTAGCACCACGGGCAGACGACGTCGGACCAGATGTCGATACGCACGCCTCATGCAAGGCGTCGGCCGGATCCGGCTATTCCGGTGCCGCGGGTCACGAGTCGGAATGCTGCAGCCGCTGCACGCGTCACACCTGGGGTGAGCCTGCTCTTCGAACCCCTGACCCTGCGTGGCACGACGTTCCGCAACCGCGTTTTCGTCTCCCCCATGTGCATGTACTCCTCGGACGAGGGACGGCCGAACGACTGGCACCTCGTGCACCTCGGCTCGTTCGCGCGTGGCGGTGCGGGCCTCGTGCTGACCGAGGCCACCGCCGTCACCGCCGACGGACGCATCTCACCGTCCGACGCCGGCATCTGGACCGACGAGCAGGCCGAGGACTACCGCCGCATCGTCGACTTCATTCGAGGCCAGGGAGCGGTGCCCGGCATCCAGCTCGCCCACGCCGGCCGCAAGGCGTCGACACAGCGGCCGTGGGAAGGGAACGGCTATGTCGAGCCCGCCGACGGTGGCTGGCAGACCGTCGCTCCCTCACCGATCGCCTACGGCGACTGGGCGACGCCCAAGGAGCTCACCGAGGCCGACATCGCCGACGTCGTCCAGGCCTTCGCCGACGCCGCCGTTCGCGCCGACCGGGTCGGCTTCGAGGTCGCCGAGGTCCACGCCGCGCACGGCTACCTGCTGCACCAGTTCCTCTCGCCGCTGACGAACCAGCGGGCCGACGAGTACGGCGGCGATCTCGTGGGACGCAGTCGGCTGCTGCTCGAGGTCGTCGACGCCGTCCGCGCGGTCTGGCCCTCGGACAAGCCGCTGTTCGTACGGCTGTCCGCCAAGGACTGGGCCGACGGCGGCTGGGACCTCGCGGAGACGCTCGAGGTCTCGAAGCTGCTCGTCGACCACGGCGTCGACCTGCTCGACGTCTCCTCCGGCGGCAACGTGCCGGAGCAGAAGATCACCGTGGGGCCGGGCTACCAGGTGGCGTTCGCCCGTGCGGTGCGCGAGGCCACCGGACTGCCCGTCGCCGCCGTCGGCATGATCACGGAGCCGGTGCAGGCCGAGCACATCCTCGTCGACGGTTCCGCCGACGCGATCCTGCTCGCCCGGGCGTTGCTGCGTGACCCGCACTGGGCGCTACGCGCCGCGCACGAGCTGAAGGCCGACGTCCGCTGGCCGGAGCAGTACGCGCGGGCGGGCTGGCGCTAGATGTACTGAAGCTAGGCCAGCACCGCACCACCGGCGACGTCGAGGACGACGCCGGTGATCCAGCCCGAGTCCGGCCCGGCGAGGAAGAGCGCTGCGTCGGCGACGTCGCGGGGCGTACCGAGTCGCCGGATGGGATGGGCCGCCGCCATCTGGTCCTGCATCGCCACGGGGATGCGCTCGAGGTTGCGCTCGGTCAGGACCGTCTCCGGCGCGAGGCAGTTGACCCGAACCCCGAACGGCCCCGCTTGCGCGGCGAGGTCTCGCGTCAGCAACTCGACGCCGGCCTTGGCCGCCGCGTAAGCGACCGGTGAGCGGGCGTCCGGTCGGCGCGCGGCCGCGGAGGACATCGTCACGATGTTGCCGCGGCCGCGTTGCTTCATCCCGGGCAGGAAGCTCTTGAGGGTCAGGAACGTCGCGACCAGGTTGACGTCGACGGCCGCCCGGAAGTCCTGCTCGGTCATCTCCTCGAGCGGCCCGGGCTTGACCGGGCTGCCGCCGGCGTTGGCGACGACGATGTCAACCGACCCGAACTCGGCCTCGGCGACCGAACGCATCGCCTCGATCTCGTCCAAAATGGTCAGGTCGGCGGTTACGACGAGCGCGGTCCCACCGGCGTCGGCGATGCGGCCGCGAACGTGTTCGGCGCGCTGGGCGTCACGGCCGTGGACCACGACGGCGGCGCCTGCTGCCGCAAACCGCTCGGCGACGGCCGCGCCGATGCCGCGGGAGCTCCCGGTCACGAGCGCGACGTGGCCCGACAGGTCCGTCATCGCAGCGGCGGTGGCGCATCGTCGTCATCGCGGTCGGCCGGGATGCGCCGGTCGGCCTCGTCGATGGCGACGTCGTTGATGCTCGCCTCGCGGCGGCGCATGTAGCCCTCGGCGTCGAACTCCCACAGCTCGTTGCCGTAGGAACGCCACCACTGCCCGGAGGCGTCGTGCCACTCGTACTGGAAGCGGACGGCAATGCGGTCGTCGGTGAACGCCCACAGGTCCTTGCGCAGCCGGTAGTCGAGCTCGCGCTCCCACTTGCGCCGCAGGAACGCGACGATCTCGTCGCGCCCGGAGATGAACTCGTCGCGGTTGCGCCACTCGGAGTCCGGCGTGTACGCGCCGGCGACCTTCTCGGCGTCACGCGTGTTCCAGGCGTCCTCGGCGGCGCGGACCTTGGCGCGGGCGGACTGTTCGTCGAACGGCGGCACAGGCTGACGGGTCATGGCGTGCACGCTAGTAGCCCGAATCAGTAGCCTGGATGTCGATGAGCTCCAACGCCCTCTCCTCCGGCCGCCTCGGCTCCGTGCGCTCGCCCGGCGGCACCCTGACCGCGTGGCTGGGTGCCTGGCTCGGCGGTCGCACGCCTGCTGACGAGCTGCTGGGCGCGGTGCAGACCACCGACCTCCCGCAAACGGTCGACGGACTGCCCGGCGAGGACGACGGCGTGCCGCTGGTGCGGCTGCTCGCCGCGGTCCGCGCGTGCGGCCCGGCAACCGTCGAGCTCCGTCTTCCGGTGCCGGGTGATGCCGACGGGCTCGGGCCCGACGTGCTCCGCGCAGCGCTCGAGGCCGGCGAGGCCGTCGTCGTGACGCCGGACGATGTCGCGTCGACGGGCCTGGTCCTCG
>JAVEDQ010000485.1 GCA_030840885.1 Frankiaceae bacterium | reverse complement strand
CGAGGACCTCGGCGACAAGGCCACGCAGTTCACCGAGACCGCGGCCGACGTGGCCCGGGCCGGCGTGAACGCCGGGCTCCGCACCGGCGAGAACAAGGCCCGCGCCAACTCGCGGACCGCCGGCGAGAACATCCACGAGGCCCGCCGCAAGGCCGGTGACCTCGACGCCGACGAGCTGCCCATCAAGGGCTACGGCGACCACATCGCCAGCGCCGCAGCCGAGGCCGTGAAGGACCTCAGCAAGGCCGAGGACATCCGCACCGTCGTGCGGTACGAGGAAGCCCACAAGAACCGGTCCAGCGTCGTCTCCGCCGCGCAGACCACCCTGGCCCGCCTGGCCAAGGACGCCGTCAACAGCTGACGGGAAGCACTCCGACGAAGGGGCGTCGGGCAGCTCACGCTGCCTGGCGCCCCCTTCGTCATGCCCGGGCGAAGGTCCGGTCAGCTGCGCTGCCGACGTAAGTAGAGCAGGCCCACGATCGGCAGTACGACCGGGATGAACACGTAGCCCCGGCCGTACCCCGACCAGACGGTGTCGTCGGGAAAGGCACCGGAGTCGACGACGCTGAGCGTCCCGACGACGAGGACGCCGACGAGTTCGAAGCTCAGGCAGGCAACGGCAGCACGGTGCGCGCCCGGCCGGCTCGAGGCCAGCGCGAGCGTGGCGGCCAGGTACACAACCGCCGACAGCGCCGAGAGGATGTAGGCCAGCGGTGCGTCCGAGAACTGCGTTGCGATCTGGACGGCGGCCCGGCTGCCGGCGGCCAGGACGAAGACGGCGTAGACCGCCACCAACACCCGTCCCGGGCCCTTGTCCTGCTGAGGCCGCCGGGACCGCCGCGACCGCCGGGTCGGCTCAGGCATGGCCGTTCCACACCGAGCCCATCCGCAGCACGATCACGGCGACGGTGACCGCGGCGATCGCCAGGACGACGGACGACCAGCGCGTCCGCTCCTCCAGGGCCCAGAGCACCCCGAGCGGCAGCACCACCAGCGAACCGACCGCGTAGGCCACGAAGGTCGCGGTCGACGCGGGCCGTGTTCCGGCCACCACCCGCCCGACGGCGATGACGCCCTGGACGAGCAGTACCAGCTCGACGGCGGCTGCCGCCACGAGGTGCCCGAGCCGGACCGGACGGTCCAACGCCGCCCACACCAGAGCCGCCACGGCCAGGCCGAGCGCACCGGCCACCAGGACGACCTCGAGGATTCCGATCACGCGTGGGCCGGACCCCGGCCGAGTCCGTCGAGGATGTCTGCGGTCACCTGGTCGACCGTCTGCAACCCGTCGACCTCGAGCAGGATGCCGCGCTCGGCGTAGTACTTGCGCAGCGGCTCGGTCTTCTCGTTGTAGACCTCGATGCGGTGCCGGATCGTGGTCTCGTTGTCGTCGGCGCGGCCCAGCTCCTCCGCCCGGGCCAGCAGCCGGCGCACCAGCAGGTCAGGCTCCGCGGCGAGGAAGACGGCGGCATCGGCGAGGACGCCCTCCTCGCGTGCCATCGCCGCGGCGCTCTCGGCCTGGGCCAGCGTCCGCGGGAACCCGTCGAGCAGGTACCCGCCGGCGGCACTGGCGTCGAGAATCGGCTGGCGGAGCATCTCGATGACCACGTCGTCGGGCACGAGTTCGCCGGACTCCATGGCCGACGACACCGCCCGCCCGCAGGGGGTACCGGCCTCGACCTCCGCCCGCAGCAGGTCGCCGCTGGAGATGTGCCGGACCCCGAGGATCTCGACCAGACGATCGGCCTGGGTGCCCTTCCCGGAACCCGGCGGGCCGAGCAGGAGCAGTCTCACGGGGACCTCCGGAAGGCGATGCGGGGGCGGGAGCGGGTATCCCGAGCCTATTCGGCGGCCCGTCGGCGACGATGTGAGCCATGGCGGACGAGTCGTCGGAGCGGTCTGAGTCGTCGGAGCGGAACGAGACGGCGGCGGAGCGCAGCGACCGCAACTGGTCGGAGCTGCTGCAGGAGCTCCGCGTCGCCCAGACCGGCGTGCAGCTGCTGACCGCGTTCCTGCTGAGCCTGCCGTTCCAGACGCGGTTCACCACCATCTCCAGCGACGAGCGACGGCTCTACCTCGCGGTGGTCCTGCTCGCGGTCGCCGCGACCGGCGTGCTCATCGCCCCGGTGGCCCTTCACCGCGCGGTGTTCCAACGGCACGAGAAGCAGCAGCTCGTCCACGCGGCGGCCCGGCTCGCCGAGCTCGGGCTCCTGCTGCTCGCCGCCGCCGTCACCGGTGTGGTCCTGCTGATCTTCGTGGTGGTCAGCGGGGTCACGGCCGGCGTCGTCGCGGCCGGGACCGTGACGGTGCTGCTGGCGACGCTCTGGCTGCTCCTCCCGCTCGGACTGCGGCGACGCGCCGAGCGGAGGTGATCCAGGGCTCCGGACGGGTCAGGATGACTCCATGCGCACCTCCGTGTTCGGACTCGTCCTCGCCGGTGGCGAGGGCAAGCGTCTGATGCCGCTCACCCGTGACCGCGCGAAGCCGGCCGTTCCCTTCGGGGGCAACTACCGGCTCGTCGACTTCGCCCTGTCGAACCTGGTCAACGCCGGCTTCCTGAAGATCGCCGTCCTGACGCAGTACAAGAGCCACAGCCTCGACCGCCACATCGCCACGACCTGGCGGATGTCGCCGCTGCTCGGCAACTACGTCGCCCCGGTCCCGGCGCAGATGCGGCGCGGGCCCCGATGGTTCTCCGGTTCCGCCGACGCGATCTATCAGAACCTCAACCTGATCGGCGACGAGCGGCCGGACTACGTCTGCGTCTTCGGCGCCGACAACATCTACCGCATGGATCCGCGGCAGATGGTCGAGGCGCACAAGGCTTCCGGCGCGGGCGTGACCGTGGCGGCGCTGCGCGTACCGAAGGAGCAGGCCGACCAGTTCGGCGTCATCACCACCCGGCCCGGCTCGACGCGCATCGCCGAATTCCTCGAGAAGCCAGCGACGGCCGAGGGTCTTCCCGACGACCCCGGCCAGATCTTCGCCTCGATGGGCAACTACGTCTTCAGCACGGCCGCGATGATCGACGCCGTCACCCGCGACGCGGCCGACGAGAACTCCGCACACGACCTCGGCGGCAGCATCCTGCCGGACATGGTCGACCGGGGCGAGGCCGC
>JAVEDQ010000268.1 GCA_030840885.1 Frankiaceae bacterium | reverse complement strand
ACTGCGAATTATGCCTCCGCAACCCGGGAAAACCGTGAACCGCGCCGACTCCCAGCCTCAGGTGGCGGGTGCCGCGGGGGGTGGTCCGTCCCGTCCGTCCCGGTCGTGCAGGTCGGTGTTGGTATCGGTGTCGGCCTCGTTGTGCAGTTCCATCGGCCCGTCGTCCGGAGGATCCAGCACCCGCGCCACCGCGGCCCGCGAGTAGCGGCACACGATGCCCGGAGCGATCTCGAGGTGGACCTGGTCGTCCTCGACCGCCTGCACCTGCGCGAACAGGCCGGCCGTGGTCATCACGTTCATCCCGGGGCGGAGCTGACGCTGCACCGCCTGTGCCGCGCGGGACCGGCGACGCTGGCTCACGAACAGCAACACGAGCAGTCCCACGAGCACCAGCGGAACGATCAGTCCCGACAGGCTCCCGCCCGATGAGTTGTTCACCCGGGCATCGTAGGCAGGTCACCCCTGCCCGGCGTGACCTCCGCCGCCTGCGCCCGGTCTCAGTCGAACAACGCTCAGTCGAACAACGACGGCACGTCGCCACCGCGGCCGACCGGAGCCGAGACCGGGGCGCCGCCGGGCAGGAGCGCGGGCCGCGCCGACTGCGGCACCCCGAGGTGGTCGAAGGCCGCCGCCGTCGCCACCCGTCCGCGAGCGGTGCGCACCAGCAGTCCGGCCCGTACGAGATAGGGCTCGACGACTTCTTCCACGGTGGTCGCCTCCTCCCCCACGGCGACGGCCAGTGTGGTCAAGCCGACGGGACCACCCCCGAAGTTGCGGACCAGGGCGGCGAGGACGGCACGGTCGAGCCGGTCCAGCCCGATCGCGTCGACGTCGAACACCCGCAGCGCCTCCTGCGCGACCTCGCGCGTGACCACGCCACCCGCGCGCACCTCGGCGAAGTCGCGGACGCGGCGGAGCAGGCGGTTGGCGATCCGTGGGGTGCCGCGGGAGCGACCTGCTATCTCGGCCGCCCCGTCGGTGGTCAGCGGTACGTCGAGGAGTGCTGCGGTGCGGGTGAGCACCCGCTCGAGCTCGGCGGTGTCATAGAAGTCGAGGTGCCCGACGAAGCCGAACCGGTCGTGCAGCGGGCCGGTGAGCAGGCCCGCACGGGTCGTCGCGCCGACGAGGGTGAACGGAGCGACGTCGAGGGGGATCGCCGTGGCCCCGGGCCCCTTGCCGAGCACGACGTCGACCCGGAAGTCCTCCATCGCGGAGTACAGCAGCTCCTCCGCCGGCCGGGCGATGCGGTGGATCTCGTCGAGGAACAGCACCTCACCCGGCCCTAGAGAGGTGAGGATGGCCACGAGGTCACCGGCCCGCTCGATCGCGGGTCCGCTGGTGATGCGGAGCGGGACGTCCAGCTCACTCGCGACGATCATCGCCAGCGTCGTCTTGCCGAGCCCGGGAGGACCCGACAGCAGCATGTGGTCCGGCGGCCTCCGGCGCTGCATCGCGCCCTCCAGGACGATGGACAGCTGCTCGCGCACCTTGGGCTGACCCACGAACTCGGCCAGGGTCGCGGGACGGAGACCGGCCTCATAGCCGCCGTCGTCGCCGGCGACCGGGTCGACGGCCGGGCGCAGCACCGCGTCGGCGTCGCTCACGCGGCCCCACTCACTAGGGCCTCGCTCACGACGGCGCCACTCACGAAGGCCTCAGCACGGCGAGCGCCTGCCGGAGCAGCACCGGCACCGAGGGCGGGTCGGTCACCAGCGGTTCGACCGCGATGACCGCCTCGTCAGCCTCGCGCAGCCCGTAGCCGAGGCCGGTGAGTGCGGCCCGTAGCTGGTCCTGCCACTGCTCGACGCGCGGAGCCGGGACCACGCCGGTGCCCGTGCCGAGGGGCGGACCGAGCCGGTCCTTGAGGTCGAGCACGATGCGCTGCGCCCCCTTCTTCCCGATGCCGGACACCTTGCACAGCGCGTTCAGGTCCTCAGTGGCGACCGCGCGACGGACGTCGTCGGGCCGGAGCACGCCGAGTACCGCTTGGGCGAGCCGCGGACCGACCCCGGTGGCGGTCTGCAGCGCCTCGAAGACCTCCTTCTCGTCGGCGTCGGCGAAGCCGTAGAGCGTCAGCTCGGTCTCGCGGACGACGAGCGCCGTGGCGAGAACGGCCAGCTCCCCCACCCGCAGCGACGCCAGCGTGGCCGGCGCGCACGAGACCGCCAGCCCGACACCACCCACCTCGATCACCGCCTGGTCCGGACCGACCGCCGCGACCCGGCCGGACACACTCGCGATCATCGGCCGGCCCCGGTGCGGAGACCGGCCTGTGCCGCCGCCATCCGCGCCAACGCTGCACCCCGCCACAGGTGACAGATCGCCAGCGCAAGCGCGTCGGCCGCGTCGGCCGGGGTCGGGCGCGCGTCGAGCCGCAGCAGCCGGGTCACCATCGTCGTGACCTGCGCCTTGTCCGCACGACCGCTGCCGGTGACGGCGGCCTTCACCTCGCTCGGGGTGTGCAGGGCGACCGGCAGACCGCGGCGGGCGGCGCAGGCGATGGCGACCGCGCCGGCCTGTGCCGTCCCCATCACCGTGCGGACGTTCGCCTGCGCGAACACCCTCTCCACCGCGACCGCGTCAGGGTTGTGCCGGTCGAGCCACTCCTCGACGCCGCGTTCGATGCCGTGCAATCGCAGCCCGATGTCGGCGTCGGCCGGCGTACGCAGCACCCCGACGTCGACGAGCGAGGCCGTACCGGGCCGAGAGCTGTCGACCACGCCCAAGCCGCAGCGGGTCAGGCCGGGGTCCACCCCCAGAACGCGCATGGCACCCTCCCTCGACCCGGACGAACGTCTGTTCGACCGTAGCCGCCCGGTGCGACACCGACGACGAAGCCGGCCCGGCGTGTCTCGGCGCCGGATCGGTTCGGCGGGGAGCGACAAGGGCTCATCCTGCGTCAGCAGCCGCCCCGCACGTCGTAGCCGCGTAGGCGCGGCCAGGCGGTGGCGACCGTGGCGGTCCAGTCGAAGTAGGAGACACCGACCGCACCCGTGGCGCGCGCACCGTCCCCCATGCCGGTGTACTCCTCCAACGTCGCGGTACGGTCGTCCCCGCCGATCACGGACACGGCGGCGCAGGGCTCGCCGAGGTTCGCGCGCGTACGGCTGATGTTCTCGCTGATGTAGCGGTAGGCATCGTGGCGGTAGGGGCTGCCGGCCTCGTTCCGGTTCGTCCAGTAGGCCATCGGCATCCACACCTGGTAGACGCCGGCCAGCGACCGCCACGGGAAGTTCGGCCAGTACGAAGGGCTGGTCGGCGGCGCCAGGACGTCGGTGACCACCGGCGGCAGCACGATCGCAGCGAGCGTCAGCTGCGGGGCGAGGTCCCGCAGCTGCTGCGACAGCGAGACCAGCCGCGCGTTGCGGGTCCCGATGTCGGCCACCGAGGTGGCCTCGATGTCGACGCCGACCGCGTCGAACGCCTGGCCGGACGCCCGGAAGTCGATCGTCGCGCGCAGCCTCGCCAGGTCAGCGCTGACGTTCGTGAACGACGGCAGGTACCACGCGACGACCTGCATCCCGCGGGCGTGCGCGCGGGTGAGGAAGGCGCCCAACAGGTCCGGGCTGATCAGCCCTGGATAGCGGGCGTCAGGGACCGCGGTTTGCAGGTACAGCACCCGGACACCGCTGTCGGCCATCACGTCGACATCGGCCGGCCGCACCGGCGGGTTGGTACCGGCGAACTCCGGGCTGAACGTGAAGCGCGTGACCCATGTCCCGGCGCGGGAGTAGGAGTCGAGCAGCGCCACGCGGACCGCCCGCAGCGGGCCGGCGTTCCAGCGCAGGAACCCGCGCTGGAAACTGCTCTGCCGGTCGCCGTTGGCGGCGAACTCGTCGCTGATCGGATAGCCGAGCAGGCCTCGCTCCCAGCCGAGTCCGGCCCAACGGGTGCGGATCAGGCCGTGCACCTCGTGGGCACCAGTCGCCGAGTTCCAGTAGATCGAGCCGCTCTTGGAGAAGTGGTTGAAGCGGCCGACGCGGTCCGGGGTGACCGTCTCGTCGGTGGTCGGGTAGCCGAGGATGCTCCGCTCCCAGCCCAGCGACGCCCACTTGGCCCGGATCAGGCCGTGCACCTCGTGGGCACCGGTCGCCGCGCTCCAGTAGATCGAGCCGCTCGTGGAGAAGTGGTTGTAGCGCCCGATCCCATCGGGGGTCCGGGACTCGTCGGTCGTCGGGAACCCGAGCACCCCTAGGGGTCCGCCGACCCTGGTGTAGGTCGCCGAGATCAGGCCGTGCACCTCGTGGGCGCCGGTCGTCGACGACCAGAACATGCGACCCCGCTCGTAGTCCTGACCACGACCGGATCCGACCACGTAAGCGGAGCCGACGGGTGCGCCCAGGACGGAGGTAGGACCGCCGAGTTCGCAGTAGCGCCGCTCGATCGGGTCGGTCTGCGCACAGGTCACCGCCGCGCCGCGTACGGCGGGCAGGCCGACGAGGACCAGGAGGGTGAGGGCGGCGAGCAGCGTCGCCGATCGGAGCCGACGCACTGCACACCGCCTCCCGCTGCTAGAGCAGGGAAGCCAGTTGTAGGCCTCGGCGGCCTGGTGCACAAGACCTGGACGACACCCGTTCGACGTGGGTGTCCACGCGACCGACGCGAGGGTGCGACGGGCCGGTGCGACCCGGCCGTTCAGGCCTCCACGGCCTCCATGACCGAGTCGGGGATGTCGGCGTTGAACCAGATGTTCTGCACGTCATCGAGGTCCTCGAGGGCGTCGACGAGCTTGAGCACCTTGCGCGCCGCCTCCTCCTCCAGCGGCACCTGCACCGAGGGCATCCACGCGATCTCCGCCGACTGCAGCGAGAGCCCGGCGTCCGTCACGGCAGCCCGGACGGCGTGCAGGTCGGTGGCTTCCGCCTGCACCTCGAAGGCCTCGTCGAGGTCGCTGACGTCCTCGGCACCGGCGTCGAGGACGGCCATCAGCACGTCGTCCTCGGTCAGACCCTCGGTCTTGTCGACCAGCAGCACGCCCTTGCGGCTGAAGAGGTAGGCCACCGAGCCCGGGTCGGCGACGCGCCCGCCGTTGCGGGTGATGGCCACCCGGACGTCGGAGGCGGCGCGGTTGCGGTTGTCGGTCAGGCACTCGACGAGCAGAGCCACGCCGTCCGGCCCGTAGGCCTCGTAGGTGATCTCCTCGTAGTTGACGCCGTCGCCGAGTTCACCGGAGCCGCGCTTGACCGCCCGGTCGATGTTCTCGTTGGGTACTGAGTTCGACTTGGCCTTGGCGATGGCGTCGGCGAGCGTCGGGTTGCCGGTCGGGTCACCACCGCCGGTCTTCGCGGCCACCTCGACCGACTTCACCAGCTTCGCGAACAGCTTGCCGCGGCGGGCGTCGATGACCGCCTTCTTGTGCTTGGTCGTCGCCCATTTGCTGTGGCCGCTCATGTTGCGCGGGCTCCTTCTCCGTCAAACTTCACGATCGATGCGTGTTATTCGGAATATCTGACCATCGAGACGAACAGGTCGTGCACCCGCCGGTCGGACGTCAGTTCCGGATGGAACGACGTCGCCAGCACGTGCCCGTTGCGCACCGCCACCGGTCGTTGTTGTCCAGCATGGTCCACCGCCGCGAGCACCTCGACCGCCGATCCTGCCTTTTCGACGGCCGGCGCGCGGATGAACACGGCATGCAACGGCCCCGGCTGCGCCGACGGGGCGTCGCCGGCGAAGTCGAGATCGGCCTCGAAGGAGTTCACCTGCCGACCGAAGGCATTGCGCTCGACGCTGGCGTCGAGCCCCCCGATCAGCGGCTGACCGGGCTGGCCGTTGGTCACCTCACGGGCCAGCAGGATCATGCCGGCGCACGAGCCGTAGGTCGGTAGACCACCGGCGACGGCGTCGCGCAGCGGATCGAGCAGGTCGAAGACCCGCAGCAGCAGCCCGATGGTCGTCGACTCCCCGCCCGGCAGGACAATCCCGTCGATCTCGTCGAGCTGCTCGGGCCGCCGCACCGGCACGGCGTCGGC
>JAVEDQ010000439.1 GCA_030840885.1 Frankiaceae bacterium | reverse complement strand
ACCGAGGCCGACGAGCCGGCGGGCACCGACGTCCTGGACGCCGTCGGCATCGCCAAACTGATCGTTGCGCGGCCGGACGGGTCGGTCATCCGTGGCTGACAGCCCACTGACTCCCGAAACTGCGGCGGTGCACCGATCCGGGTTCGCCTGCTTCGTCGGCCGCCCCAACGCCGGCAAGTCCACGCTGACCAATGCGCTCGTCGGCACCAAGGTGGCCATCACCAGCGACCGGCCGCAGACGACGCGGCATGCGATCCGCGGCATCGTCTCGCGGCCCGACGCCCAGCTGATCCTCGTCGACACCCCCGGCCTGCACCGACCGCGGACGCTGCTGGGGGAGCGACTGAACGACGTCGTCCGCACGACGTTGGCCGAGGTCGACGTCGTCGGGTTCTGCCTGCCCGCCGACGAGCGGATCGGCCCCGGCGACCGCTTCATCGCCGAGGAGCTGAGCAAGCTGCCGAAGCGCACGCCGAAGTTCGCCGTCGTCACCAAGACCGATCTCGTCGAGTCCCACCAGAAGGTTGGGGAGCAGCTGCTCGCCGTCTCCGAGCTCGCCGACTGGGCGGAGATCATCCCGGTTTCGGCCGTCTCCGACTTCCAGCTCGACACGCTCGCCGGCCTGCTCGCCGACCGGCTGCCCGAAGGTCCACCGCTGTACCCCGACGGCGAGCTGACCGACGAGCCCGAGCTGGTGCTGGTCGCCGAGCTGATCCGCGAGGCTGCCCTGGAAGGTGTGCGTGACGAGCTGCCGCACTCCATCGCCGTGGTCGTGGAGGAGATGGCCCCACGGGCCGGCCGCGAGGACGGACTCATCGATGTCTACGCCCACCTGTTCCTCGAGCGCGACAGCCAGAAGGGCATCGTGATCGGCCACAAGGGCGCGCGGTTGAAGTCGGTGGGGGCCAAGGCCCGGCACTCCATCGAGGCGCTGCTCGGCAGCCCGGTCTATCTCGACCTGCACATCAAGATCGCCAAGGAGTGGCAGCGCGATCCGCGTCAGTTGCGGCGGCTGGGCTTCTAGCGACGCCGCCGACGCCGAAGCTGTGCGGGCTTCCGCCGGTTCCTCCTGCCGGGCGAAGCCCACACAGCTTCGCCGACGGTGCGGGTGGCCCGGACCGTCGCACCCCCTACGCGCCCCGCCGGGGCCACAATGAGGTGTGCCCGTATACCGAGACGACGCCGTGGTGCTGCGCACCCAGCGCCTCGGTGAGGCCGACCGCATCATCACCCTGCTGACCCGCCGCACCGGCCGGGTGCGCGCGGTGGCCAAGGGCGTGCGGCGTACCAAGTCGAAGTTCGGTGCCCGGCTCGAACCCGGCACCCACGTCGACCTGCAGCTCTACGAGGGCCGCTCGCTCGACATCGTCACCCAGGCCGAGACCATCGCCCCGTACGGCGCCCGCGTCGCGCTCGACTACACCCGTCACACCACGGCGTCGGCGCTGCTCGAGGCGGCCGAGCGGCTGACCGCCGAGGAGCGGGAGCCGTCGCTGCGCCTGTTCCTGCTCACCGTCGGCGCGCTGCGGACGCTGGCCGACGGCAGCCACGACCCGCCCCTGGTGCTCGACGCCTTCCTGATCCGCGCGCTCGAGAACGCCGGCTACGGCATGGCCCTGGACGCCTGCGCCCGCTGCGGCATCGCCGGGGACCACACCGCGCTGCAGGTGGCAGCCGGAGGCGTCGTGTGCAGCGAGTGTCGCACCCCCGGCAGCGTGTTGCTGAGCCCGGCGGCGGTCGCGCTGCTCGTAGCGCTCCGCGACGGCGAGTGGATCCTGGCCGACGACAGCGAGCGCCGGGTCCGGCGCGACGTCAGCGGCGTCGTCGCCGCGCACCTGCAGTGGCACCTCGAACGCGGGCTGCGTTCGCTGCCGCTGGTCGAGCGCGAGGCGCCGGAGGCGCTCCCGGCTCGCAGCGGGCCGGCCGCCTGATGGACGGCCCCTACCGCTCGCCGCGTCCGCACCCGTCGGGCGCGACACCGCCGGTGCTGCCCGCCGAGCTGGTGCCCAAGCACGTCGCGCTCGTCATGGACGGCAACGGCCGCTGGGCCAAGGAGCGGGGCCTGCCGCGGACCGCCGGTCACGAAGCCGGTGAGGACGCGCTGTTCGACTGCGTCGAGGGCGCGATCGAGCTCGGCGTGCAGTGGCTCTCGGCCTACGCGTTCTCCACCGAGAACTGGAAGCGCTCGCCCGAGGAGGTCGCGTTCCTCATGCGCTTCACCGAGGGCGTGTTCCGCCGTCGGGCCGACGACATGGACGAACTCGGCGTGCGGGTCCGCTGGGCCGGTCGTCGTCCCCGGCTGTGGCGCAGCGTCATCAAACGGCTCGAGGAGGTCGAGCGGCAGACCGCCGCCAACGACCGGCTGACGCTCGTGATGTGCGTGAACTACGGCGGGCGGGCCGAGATCGCCGACGCGGTCGCCCAGATCGGACGGGAGGTCGCCGCCGGCCGGCTGAACCCGGAGAAGATCACCGAGAAGACGATCGCGCGCTACCTCGACGAGCCGGACATGCCCGATGTCGACCTGTTCCTGCGCACCAGCGGTGAGCAGCGCACCTCCAACTTCCTGCTCTGGCAGTCCGCCTACGCCGAGATGGCATTCACCGAGACGCTGTGGCCCGACTTCGACCGTCGCTCGCTGTGGCAGGCGTGCGAGGACTTCGCGAGCCGCGACCGCCGCTTCGGCAGCGCCGCCCCCAACAGCACCCCGAACACAGGTGGCCTTGCGGCGCGCATCGGGGGAATGCTCCCCGGCCGGGGCACGTGAACGCACCCGGCCCCGTCCTCGCGGTGCTGGTGCTGCTGTCGGCGCTGCTCAGCGACCTGTTCGTCGCGCCTGTGCTCGCCAGTCGGACCCGCCGCGCGATTGCCGCGGGCCTGACGGGCAGCCTCTGGCCGTCGATGCTCATCCACGTGCTGCTCGACCTGCGGCCGTTGTTCGTCCGGACGTCCGCCCGAGTCGGTCGCGACACGGACTCGTAGCCCTGGCCGCCTAGGATCCATCCGGGCGGAGAGGCCGTCTGCTGAGCCTTCGGGAGCCGCCTTGCGTATGAACCTGCAGTCGCCGTTCGTGTCCGGCTGCATCGCGGCGGTCATCTACGCCGTCATCTACGTGATCACCGGCGGTGTGGACGCCGGGCTCGTCATCGGCAGCCTCATCGTCGGCGCCGTCACGACCGCGATCAGCTTCATCGTCCACGCGGTCATCGCCTCCCGCGCCCGGACCTGAGCGGCTGCGCGTATTGGTCGACCTGCGTTCCTGTGCGTGCGCAGCGG
>JAVEDQ010000424.1 GCA_030840885.1 Frankiaceae bacterium | reverse complement strand
GCGCAGCGCCTTGGCCAGCTGTTGCAGGACATCCGCCGAAGGTCGGCGAAGTCCCCGCTCGATCTGGCTGAGGTACGGGTTGGACACCCCGGCCTGATCGGCCAGCTGACGAAGGGTGAGCTGAGCGCCCCGCCGCTGGTCGCGGAGGTAGTCCCCGAGCGTCTGCGCCCGCTGGCTGACCCGGGCTCCACCGGCCCTCGCGCTTGCGGTGACACGGGCGGCGGTGGGCCCGGCCGCGGTGAGCGGCTTGGAGATCCTCGATCGTGCCATTCCCCCATGGTGCTAGCAGGAGTTAGCAAAACCAAGCAGCGTGCACACAGCGGCGTGGCGCCGGACGGGTCTCGCCCTCAGAGGGTCGAGCGCAGCTCGCCCACGGGCACGCCGCCACCGAGCACGAGGGTCACTCCGGTGGCGCTGACCGCATCGGCGTCGACCCCCACCAGGCGGTCCACGTCGAGCCGACGCAACGCCGCGGCCATCACGACGGGGCGGGCTCGAGCCGACCCGTCGTCGATCTTGAGCGCGACCGCTCGACCGTCGGGAAGCGCCAGCGCATAGCACGACTCGGCGCCGGCCTTGGCGATCGCGCCGGGGATGGCACGCAGGAGACTCGCTTCGTCGCGGCGGGTCCCGGACACGTACTCGGGGAACGCGCTGATCGCCTCGGCGACGCGCCGCTCCGGCGTCCCGGAGTTCGCGGTGACAAGCTCCCGGAACGCCCTGGCCAGTCCCGTCAGAGAGGCCGAGAAAAGCGGGGCACCGCAGCCGTCGACCCCGACCGACGCGATCGTCTGCCCGGTGAGCTCCGCGAACGTCCTGGCGATCGCCTCCTGTACAGGATGGCTCCGGTCGAGATAGGTCGAGGTGTCCCAGCCGTTGACGACGCAGGTCGCCAGCATGGCGGAGTGCTTCCCCGAGCAGTTCATCGCGATGGACGAACGGGCTTCACCGGCCCGGATCAAGGCGACCCGGGCCTCGTCGTCGAGTGGGTAGTCCGGCGGGGTCTGCAGCGCCGACTCGTCCAGGCCGGCACCCGCCAGGATCTGGCGCACCCCCTCGACGTGGAACGGCTCTCCGGAGTGGCTGGCCGCTGCCAGCGCCAACAGGCACCCGTCGAGGTCGAGCCCGAGCCGCAGCATTGCGGCCGCCTGGAGCGGCTTGTTGCTCGAACGCGGGAAGATCGGCGCCTCAACGTCGCCCACGGACCAGTCGACGGTCCCGTCCGCGCTCAGCGCGACGACCGAGCCTCGATGGTGCCCCTCGACGAAGCCGGAGCGTACGACGTCGACGAGGACCTCAGGTGCTGACACGACCGGTGAGCGTACTCCCTCGATGGCACAATCGACCCGTGCCCCAAGGCCCGACGATCGCGCAGTGGACCCCGACGCAACGAGAGCTCGACGACCTCGACCTTCTCGTCAACGCCGCCTTCACACCCCCTCTCGCCGGGTTCGTCGACCCCCGCGACGCAGGCGATGCCGCGCCGATCACCTTGCTCGTGGCCCCCGAGACGGCCAATCTGGCCCTCGGTTCGGGCAGTCTGGACATCATCGATCCGGAGGGCGCACCGCTGGCGCGACTGACGGTGAGCGGGAGCTGGCCGGGCCCCGACGGACGGGTCGGGCTGGTCGGAGAAGTCTCCCGGCTGGCTCACAACGAGTTCGGGGCCTTCCGGCGGCTGCATCTGTCACCGGCGCAGGTGCACGCCTCGTACCCGGCCGACAGGCTGCTCGCGGTACCGGTCACTCGACCGCTCACCACTGCCGACATCGAGGCGGTCAACCAGGCGTCGACCGAGTCGGGACTCGTGCCGCTCCTGCTCGCGTGCGTCGGTGACGGCATGGCACATGGACTGTCCGGTCCGGCCCTTGTCCGCGCGACGCTCGAGGCTGCAGCGCTGGTAGGACGCGACGCCCTCGTCGTCGCCGCCGCTGTCGCCGACCACGGCGGTACGGGTCCGCACGGACAATGGCGGTCACCGAACGACTGGCTGGTGGCGAGCGTCTCACGGTCGTACGCCGACACGGTCTGGACCCTGGGCGACCAGCCCGTCGGCGACCACCCGCCCTCGATCCAGGCGATCATCACGAAGGACCGGCCACCACGCGACCGGCAGGGACTTGTCATCTTCTTCACCGGGCTGTCCGGGTCGGGCAAGTCGACTCTGGCTCGAGCGCTGGTCGACCGGGTCCTCGAGCGCGGCGACCGCACGGTCACCTCACTTGACGGGGACGTCGTGCGCCACCACCTGTCGAAGGGCCTCGGCTTCAGCCCCGAGGACCGCGAGACCAACATCCTCCGGATCGGGTTCGTCGCCGCGGAGATCTCCCGGCACGGCGGCCTGGCGATCTGCTCCCCCATCGCCCCGTACGAGGCGACCCGCGCCCAGGTGCGAAGGATGGTGGAGCAGGCCGGGGGCGGGTTCGTACTGGTTCATGTCGCGACCCCGATCGAGGAGTGCGAGCGTCGAGACCGCAAGGGCCTCTATGCGAAGGCCAGGGCGGGCCTCATCGCCGACTTCACGGGAAT
>JAVEDQ010000381.1 GCA_030840885.1 Frankiaceae bacterium | reverse complement strand
ACGTCATACGCCACGCACGGCGAGCACATGATCCCGGTCTACGTCTTCTACTCGATGTTCGGGTTCCAGCGGACCGGTGACCAGATGTGGGCGCTCGGCGACCAGATGGGCCGCGGGTTCCTGCTCGGCGCGACCGCGGGACGCACCACGCTGAACGGTGAGGGTCTGCAGCACCAGGACGGGCACTCGCTGCTGCTCGCACAGACCAACCCCGCCTGCGTCGCCTACGACCCGGCGTTCGCGTTCGAGATCAGCTACATCACCCAGGACGGGCTCGACCGCATGTACGGCGAGCGGGACGAGCCGGTCTTCTACTACCTGACCGTCTACAACGAGCCCTACCCGCAACCCGCTGAACCCGAGGGCGTGGACGTCGAGGGCCTGCTCAAGGGCCTCTACCTCTACCGCCCGGCGGCGAAGTTGGAGAAGGCGCCCGGCGACGACGCCGTTCCCGCCCAGCTCATGGCCAGCGGGTCGGCGATGCTCGGTGCCCAGCGGGCACAGGAGATGCTCGCCGAGGACTGGGGCGTGGCCGCGGACCTGTGGTCGGCCACGTCGTGGAACGAGCTGCACCGTGAGGCCGTCGAGCGCGAGAAGGAGAACCTGCTCTCCCCGGAGGAGCCCCACGAGCCCTACGTCACCAGGGTCCTCGCCGACACCCAGGGCCCGGTCGTAGCGGTCAGTGACTTCCAGCGAGCGGTGCCCGACCAGATCGCGCGCTGGGTGCCGACGGACTGGCAGTCCCTGGGCACCGACGGGTACGGCCGCTCCGACACCCGCGCCGCCCTGCGGCGCTACTTCCGCATCGACGCGCCGTCGATCGTGGTGGCCACGCTGCAGGCCCTCGCCCGGCGCGGCGACATCGACATCGGGGTGGTCAAGGACGCCCTCGCCCGGTACCAGCTCGACGACGACCAGGCGACCGACAGCGGCTCGGCGACCGAGGCCGACGAGGAGCCGGTGAGCGACTGAATCAGGCCGGATTTTTCGCTTGTCCGTCGGGCCGATTTCTCGTCCTCCCGAGGGGAAGGGGACGGTCATGGAACGAGGTAGCGACAAGCACGGCTTCCGACTCGACGACGAGCTCAAGCACGAGGTGACGGGCCTGGTCCAGGGTGCCCACGACACGCACGCCGAGGAGTGGAAATCTCCGGAACCCTCCGGCGAGGACCAGCCCGACGTGGACCGCGCGCCGAACAACACGCTGCACGGTGGCGTGCCTGACGGGATGGCCGACGACGACGTCGAGGCCCGCTCGGAGCTCGCCACGCACCTGCCGCCCTCGGTCTTCCCGGGCGTGCGCGAGCAGCTGTTGGAGCACGTGATCGACGCCGCTGCACCCGACGCCATCGTGGAACAGGTCCGGAGCCTGCCCGCAGGGCGCGAGTTCACCAACGTCGGCGACGTCTGGCGCGCGCTGCACGGCGGCGGCCACGTGGAGGAACACCGCTTCTGATCGCGGCTGCTCTCTTGCCCGGTCGCGCTGCTCCCCCGCCTGATCCGCGGCTGCTCACCCCGCCTCGCCCACATCACCGCAAGGCCAACGGGTGCCGCCTGCCTCTAGTCCGAACGGGTCAGATCAGCCACCAGCGATGCTGTTGTCGCCCCTTCGCGGTACGCCCCGGCCCGGAACGGCCGACAGTGTCCCCACAAGCACGAGGGATCGAGTGGGGTGAGGTCGATGCGCCGACGAGCGGCGATTCTCCGGCTCGAGGACCACCCGAACCTCAGCGAGATCCTCGGGGTCCTCGCCCAGCTCGCGCACATCGAGGACGGTCACCTCGAGCAGCTGGCCGTCAGCTGGCGGAACACCGTTCAGGTGGCCGAGGCGCGACGGCGTGCACTCTCACCGGACTCCCCCCTCGTCATCGACGTTCTCGCCGCCTTCGACGCCGTCGCCGCGCTCTACGCCGACGACCTCGACGGCGGCTACGACTACGTGTCGGTCGCCCCCGACATCGCGTCCACCGCGCTCAAGGCCGTGCGCGACGCGATCGCCGCGAGCTACGCCAAGCCGATTCTCGGCCGCAGCCAGTACTCCGACCTCATCCGGGCCTGGCGCTCGGTCTTCCCGCAACCGACCGTGCGCGAGCCCGACCTCGGCCCGGGACGTACCGAGGTGAAGCAGCTGCTCGGGATGCTGCCCACTTTGGCGGGCCGCTGCCACGACGACCAGGGGCGTCGCGCCTACGACGGCCTGCTGGTGCAGGCGATGACGATGAACGAGGACGTGCGCACGCAGGCGCGCGACGCCGCCTTCTCGGCGGCGGTCCGCACCGGGCGCCGCCGTGTCTGGACGCTGGTGCGCCGCAGCGCTGCCGAAGGTCTCGGTCGGTTCTGCCCCACCTGCCGCTCGGCCCGCGGGGATACGCGCGACGATGACGAGCGTGTCGTCGAGCTCTGCGCCGACGCCGCCTGTGCCCTGCTGGTCTCCGACGCCATGCCGGCCGCCGAGACGGCCCGGTTGACCGCGCCGTTGCGCCACCTGATCCCGCTGCCGCGCGTCGCCGACTGAACGCTGTGATGAGACCTGGCGACGGTTCCCCCGCCAGGTGGGGGGAAGGTCGGCGTCATGAGCGACAACGCCGAGATGGGCGAACGTCCGGCCGACCCGGCGCTCCGTGGCGGTGTCGGTGTGGGTGCGGGTACGGACGACGCCTCCGAAGGCGCTGCGGAGAAGCAGGCCGAGACGCACGGCCAGGCGAACGACCCGTCGACGGACCCGCCGGCCGACGCCGACCTCGGGGCAGGCGCGCCGACGGACCACTCCTTCGCCGACGACGGCGCGCTGGCCAGCAGCATGTCGCCCGTCGACGACTGGGGCACCGGTTCGGCCGACCAGCCGCTGGAGTCGCCGTCGGACGAGATCGACCGTTCCGCCTGAGCAGCTACCTGAGCACCGCTACCTGAGCGCCGCCACCTGAGGGTCAGCCTGCTGCCCAGGCGACCAGGTCGTCGGCGGACCAGGTGTTGACGATCGTGGCCGGGTCGACGCCGCAGGCGGCCGCCCGCTCGCAGCCGTAGGGCTGCCAGTCCAGCTGCCCGGGGGCGTGGGCGTCGGTATCGATCGAGAACCGGCAGCCGGCCTCGACGGCGAGACGCAACAGCCGCTTCGGCGGGTCGAGTCGCTCCGGGCGGCAGTTGATCTCGACGGCGACATCGAACCGTTCGCAGGCGGCGAAGACGAGCTCGGCATCGAACTCCGACTCCGGCCGGGTCCGGCCGCTCCGACCGCCGCTGGTGACATTCCGCCCGGTGCAGTGGCCGAGGATGTCGGTGTGCGGGTCGGCGATCGCCGTCACCATCCGCTGCGTCATCTCCTCGCGTGGCATCCGCAGCTTCGAGTGCACCGACGCGACGACGACGTCGAGCCGGTCGAGCAGCTCGGGTTCCTGGTCGAGTGAGCCGTCGAGGTTGATGTCGACCTCGATGCCGGTGAGGATCCGGAACGGCGCCAGCTCCTCGTTCAGCCGCGCGACCACGTCGAGCTGTTCGCGCAGCCGTTCGGGCGAGAGCCCCCGCGCCACGGTCAGCCGCGGCGAGTGGTCGGTCAGCACCACATAGGCGTGGCCGAGATCGCGGGCGGCCCGGGCCATCTCGTCGATCGGCGACCCGCCGTCGGACCAGTCGGAGTGGGTGTGGCAGTCCCCTCGGAGCAGCGATCGGATCTGCGCGCCGCCTTCGGCCACCGGCTGGCCGCCGGTGGCCTCGAGACGGCGGAGATAGACCGGCACCTCGCCGGCCAGCGACTCCGTGATCGTGCGGGCGGTGACCTCGCCGATCCCGGACAGCTCGCGCAGGGTGCCCTCCCCGGCCCGGCGCGCGGTCTCGTCGGCACCCAGGCCGCGGATCACCCCCGAGGCGGTGCGGAAGGCCCGCACGCGGTGGGTCGGCTCGTGCGCCCGCTCGAGGTAGAAGGCGATGCGGTCGAGGTCGGCGACCGGATCACGTCCTGGCATGCCCGACAGCCTAGGGTGCGTCGGGTCCCTCAGTTCTGTGACGCTTCAGTTCTGTAATGCCTCAGTTCTCCGGACGGAAGACCAGCAGCCGCTTCGGGTGCTTGGCGATCACCAGCTCCGGCAACGCCTCCGTGACCTCACCGTCGAGGGCGATGGCGAGGTCGTGGGTGCCGTCGGCGCGGCTCAGCGTGAGCTGGGGGGCGAGGCGCTGCTCGTAGACGCGTGAGCGGCCCAGCCGGCCCGACAGCACGGCGGCGGTGAGCCGGGTGCGGCCGAGCGGCGCGTCGGCGTCGATCATCCGGATGTCGAGCAGGCCGTCGGTCAGGTCGGTGCGGTAGGTCGGCGCGAACCCGGACGGCGCGTAGGAGCCGTTGCCGGCGAACAGCAGCCACAAGCGGCGCCGCCTGCCGTCGACCACGAGCTCGAGCGGGTTGCCTCTCCGCAGGACCCGCAAGGTCGCGATGGCGACCGACGGCCACTTGCCGAGGTACTCCTCGAGCCGTTCGCGGGTGGCGACGAGCTCGGGGTAACCGCCGATGCTGGCCGTGTTGAGGAAGATCTGGTCGCCGCGCTCGCCGATCCGGCCGATGTCGACGGCGGCCGCGGTACCCGCCCGCACCGCGGCGATGGTGTCCGCGGAGTCGCAGATGCCGATGTCCTGGGCGAAGTGGTCGAGGGTGCCACCGGGGAAAACGGCCAGCGGCTTGCCGGTCTCCAGCGCGATGGAGGCCGCGACGTTGACGGTGCCGTCACCGCCGACGACCCCGATCGCGGGTGCGGTGCGACCGGCCTCCTGCAACGCCTCGGTGACGTCCTGCGGCTCGCGCTCCTGGACGTCGGCCCGGGGCAGCGCGGCGCGGATGTCCTCGGCGTAGGTGCCGCGGCTCGCCTTGCCCGACGCCTTGTTGACGACGACGACGAGCCCCTCACCTTCCGGCATCGCGTCGACGAGGTGCGACACGGAGCGTCCCTTGGCGGGCTTCCCCGGCCGGCGGGGCCAGGTGCGGGTCGTGAGCAGGGCGCAGCCGGTGCCGAGCAGGATGCCGGCGGCGACGTCGCCCGGGTAGTGCACACCGGTGTAGACGCGCGAGTAGGCGACCGCCCCGGCCAAGACGCCGACAGCGGCACCGACGCGAGGGGTCTCCAGCGCGACGCCGACGGCGAAGGCTGCGGCCGAGGTCGAGTGCCCCGACGGGAACGACAGCGTCGACGGCTGGCGGTGCAGCCGCCGGGCGAGGGCGACCCCCTCGATCGGCGGGCGTGAGCGTCGCACGGACAGCTTCGCCGGGATGTTGGCCAGCGGACTCGCGATAGCGATGGACAGCAGACCCCGGACGGCGGCGCGCCGGCGCTGGCCTCGGGTGAGCGCGAGGGCAGCGGCCGCACCGGCCCAGAGGAGCCCGTGGTCGGCGCTGCGTGAGAGCGGCGGGAGGATCGAATCGAGCCAGGGCGTCCGCGTGTTCGACACCCACTGGAACAGCTCGAGATCCTTGTGGAGCAGCCGGCGCCTCTTGTGACCGCGTACCTGAGGAAGGTGGCTCGGGGCGAGGTGCCTTGGAAAAGCTGCGCTCAACACTGCTCCTGCCGGGCTTCGCCGGCCTGGCGGCTCGACTCGGGACCCGCATCCTCGCACGCGCTGCACGAAGTCGAGAGCGGACCCGCGGCGTGGCCCGCCGCAGTGGTTCAGCTGGCCAGGAAGTCGGCCAGCTCGCCGTCGACGTCGAGGAAGTCGGACTCGGCACCACTCGGCACGAGGGCGAAGGTCCCGAGCAGGAACTCGACCACGGTCGGCAACGCGACGACGAAGGTCGCGGCACCGTGCGGGCTGCTGGTGTGCAGGAAGATGCAGCGGGCGCCATCGCGCTCGCCGGGCCAGATCTGCACATCGCCCTCGCCGGACGCGGCAGTGATGCCGCGCTCGAGCAGCTCCCGGGCGAAGTTCCAGGTGACCCACTGGTCGCCGTCGACCAGGAACCGCAGCGTCACGGCGAAGGGGTCGTACTGCGCGAAGGACAGTTGCGAGGTCACCGGCAGCGGCGGGCCTCCGGCGACCACGAGGTCGACGACGAGGTCAGTGAGGACGGTACGAGTCGCAGGCATTCCGATCCTATTCATCGCGGGGAATCCGGCCTGGTACATGGGCCTGATCCGAAGTGGTGCCGGGGAGGCGCTACGAGCGGTGCGAGTATGGTGTTTCCGCTCCGGACGCCCCTGAATACTGGGTGTGGCATACCCGGGCAAAGGTCATCTTCGTCCCGGTCTGTCCGGATTAGTCGGAGCCGCCTCGCCCACGCATCGACCGGGAGAGGTTGATCACGGGAGGAAGACGAGACGGCGTGATCGTCGTTGACTCCCCTACGTGAGCCCCGTGGCACGCACGTCCGTCCATCCACAGCCCAGCGCCGTCCTGCGCACCACCGTCAGGCGTTTCGGGGCCTGGTGGCGCGAGCCGGTCCCGCAGCGCAGCGGCCTGCACGCCGGCCACGGCGGTGGATGGGGTCACCACGCGGAGACCGTCGGCCGCTGGTGACCTCGAGCCCCGAGCCCGTCGTCGTCGTCGGCGCCGGACCCGTCGGCCTCGTGACCGCCGGACTGCTCGCCCGGCGGGGGGTCGCGAGCGTCGTCCTGGAACGCCATCGCGAGCCCTACGTCCTGCCCCGCGCGGTCCACCTCGACGGCGAAGCGGTCCGCGTCCTGCAAGCCCTTGGCCTGGCCGAGGCGTTCGGGCGGATCAGCCGTGCTGCGCCCGGGATGCGACTGCTCGACGCCGCCCAGGAGGTGCTGGTCGACTTCCCCACGGGCGCGCGCGGAGCCGACGGCTTCGCCGAGGCGAACCTGTTCCACCAGCCGGACCTCGAAGCCCTCCTGCGGGATCACGTGGCCGGCTCGCCGCTGATCGACCTCCGCAGCGGCTGGGAGGTCGTCGCCCTGCACGGCCGGGGCCCGGTGGTCGTCGAGGCGCGGGACCCCGACGGCCGCGACCACGAGTTCCGTGCCGCCGCGGTGCTCGGCTGCGACGGCACCGACAGCTTCGTACGGCGTCATATCGGAGCACCGTTGCGGGACCTGCACTTCGAGGAGCGGTGGCAGGTCGTGGACCTCCGGAGTCGCGTGCCGCTGCCCCTCTGGGGCGGGGTGCACCAGCTCTGCGACCCGGCCCGCCCGGCCACCCTGATGCACGTGACGGGCGACCGCTATCGCTGGGAGTTCCGTCTCGGTGCCCTGGGGCAACAGACGGCCGAGCAGGAGTCGGCCGAAACCTCGGCTGCTCTGCACCACCTCCTGGCGCGGTGGGTTCCTCCGCAGCTGCGGCCCGGAGTCGAGTTCATCCGCAGTGCGGCCTACATCTTCCGGGCGCGGGTCGCCTCCCGCTGGCGCGACGGACGCATCCTGCTGCTCGGCGACGCCGCCCACCAGACCCCGCCGTTCATCGGCCAGGGTCTCGGCGCCGGGCTGCGCGACGCCGCCAACGTGAGTTGGAAGCTTGCGGCCGTGCTCGGCGGGGCCGACGACGCGCTGCTCGACAGTTACGAGGCGGAACGCCGTGCCCACGTCACCACGACCACGCGCGGCGCCGTGCTCATCGGCTGGGCATTGACCGGTGGCCAGGACCGGGCCGCGGCCGTACGACGTGTGGTGACCACCGGGCTCGGTCGTGTGCCGGGGCTGCCGCAACTCGCCGCCGGAGCCGCCTCGCCGCGACTCGGCCGGTCCCGGCTCCTGGCCCGTGCGAACCGGCCCGGCGACCCAGTAGGTCGCACCTGCCCGCAGCCGCAGGTCCGGCTCGACGGGTCCGGCGGGACCGCCGACGTGCGCATTGGGCAGCTCGACTCGCTACTCGGCGACGGCTGGGCCCTGCTGACCCGAGGCGGCACCGGTGGGGCCGGCCTGACGCGCGCCAACGTCCGCCATCTCGAGGTCGAGGCGCTGTCGACGATCGCCGGACCGGACCTGCGGACCTGGATGCGGCGGCGAGCCCTGCGAGCGATGCTCGTCCGGCCCGACCGGATCGTCGCCGCCGTCAACGGGACTGCGCTCCGACTGGCTGCACCTTGAGGTGCAGTAGGTCAGCTCGTCAGCTCACCGGCTCCGCGCTCGTCGTCGTAGTCGCTCGCGTACTCGTCGACCGCATCGGTGTCGTATTCAGCCTCCGCGGGCGGTTCGACGAGCACCCCGTCTGCGTTGCGCCGCCGGCGTCGGGGAGGATGCTGCTTGCGGTCGAGCTGATCACTGTGGGCGCCGCGGATGGCGTCGCGCAGACCGGATTTGTCATCTTCCGGCAGACCGGTCAGCAAGCTGTCGAGAACATCCTGATCTTGATCCATGCCGTCTCCGGGTTCACGGACGGACCACGCTAGCCCGTCAACACTGGTGTCGGCTCAAGGCTTGGCCAGCGGCGACTTTACCGGACCTGCGCGCCCGATCAACGCCTTCGCTTCTTGCCCTTGGCCTTCCGGGTCGGGGCTCCCGGACCTGCCCCCGTCACCCGGCGCAGCGCCTCGATCAGCTGCGGCTCCACGGAGGCGTCGCCCTGCATGTACCGGCGCAACACCGGTTGCAGAGCTGGATCCCGGGCGAGTTCGGCGAGGTAGGCGTCGATCGCGGGGGCGTCCTCGGTACCCCCCACCTGCCGGCTCCGCTCGAGCAGCGCGTAGCCCTCGGCCTCGGTCAGCTCGCGGCTCGGGCGGCAGCCGAACGGGCACCGCATCGTCTCGGTCGAGCCCCACAGCCGACAGATCATCGGGCGCACGTCGTGGACGCCGCAGGTCTTGAAGGGTCCGAGGGCCGGGCACGGGGAGACCGTGCCCGTGGTCTGGTACCGCTCCGCAGTCGCCCGGTCGTAGCGCGGGATCGTCACGCCTCGCTCGGCGATGCGCTGCCGCTCGGTGTCGCTCATGTCGATCGGCCCGCAGCTGTGCCAGCACAGACCGCGGCACTCGAGCGAGGGCAGCTCGGCGTACAGCGCGTCGAGCGCCGCGACGCGCTCCGGATCGGTCACGTGCCCTCCACTTCGACCCCGTTCCCGCGGGGCACCCTGCTCGCCCGACACCGTACGACGCGCCGGCCTGAGTCGAACACGCGTTCGATTCGTGCCATGCTGAGGCCATGGCGGGCGGCATGGGCAGGCGCCGGACGGGGCCGACGATGGCCGAGCGGGCGCGCAACAACGGGCCGGTCCGGGACGAGGTCGCCGACCCCTCCCACGGCACCGAGGTAGCCGCCGATCTCGTCCCGGGACCAGCTGCGCTGCGGCCGGCCGCGGTCCACCACTGCTGGGTCGACGACGCTCCTGGTCACCCCGGCCGTCACCCCGGGCTGCTCCTGGAGTGGCGGCGCGAGCAGCAGCGATGGCTGGGGCTCGTCGCCTACGTGATGCCCGACCTGCAGTCAGATCGCGTCCGCCTCGTCCAGCGCTGGCTGCCAGGGGTTTACCTCACCCCGATCCAGCAGCGCGACACCGGGCCGCTCAGGGGATGAGCCGCTCGCGCTGGTAGCGGGCGAACTGCGCGAGCAGTGAATCGAGCGACGAGCGGTACCCGAGGAACCCGAACTTCCGGCTCTTGCCCATGTCGGTCACGCACTCGATCTCGCGGCCGAGATCGCCGTCGGTGTGCCACCACGACGCGACACGACCGATATCGGGCTCGACGAGGCCGTGGCGCTCGGCGATGTGCCGCCAGTCGTCCTCACGGCCGGCCATCTGCTGCTCGAGCGGTCGGGGCTCGCCGTCGAAACCCTCGGGCTCCACCCCGAAGTGCTCGGCCAGCCGCGGCCACATCCACCGCCAGCGGAAGACGTCGCCGTTGACGATGTTGAACGCCTGGTTCGCCGCGCCCGGCGTCTCGGCGGCCCAGACCATCTGCTCGGCGACCAGGCTCGCGTCGGTGACGTCGGTCAGGCCGTTCCATTGCTGCGCGGAGCCCGGGAACACAAAGGGCAGGTCCAGCTCGCGGCAGAGCGTGGCCTGCACCGCCAGGGTCAGCGACATGTTCATGGCGTTGCCGACGGCGTGGCCGACGATCGTGTGCGAGCGGTGGACGCTCCAGGAGAACCCGTAGCGCTCCGCCGCGGCGAACAGCTCGTCCTCCTGCGCGTAGTAAAAGTTCGGCGACGACAGCCGCGGCTGCTCCTCGCGGAACGGCGTCTCGGGCACGTCGCCCTGGCCGTAGGACTCGAACGGGCCGAGGTAGTGCTTCAGGCCCGTCATCAGCGCGACGTGTCGCACGCTGCCGGCCGGTCCGAGCGCGGCCAGCACGTCACGAACGATCCCCGCGTTGACCTGGATGTTCTCGGCCTCGGTCGGCTGGCGCACCCAGGCGGTGAGGTGTACGGCGGTGGGTCGCAGCTCGGTGAGCGCCGCGGCCAGCGACTCGCGGTCGAGCAGGTCGGCCGCGACGTGGGCGACGCGCGGTACCGACGGTTGCCGACGCGAGAGACCGCCGACGTGTTCACCCCGGTTGGTCAGCAACTCGCAGATCGCCGTACCGGAGATGCCGGTCGCGCCGACGACGAGGGTGGACGACTGGGTGGTCGGGTTGGTGGTCTCGGTCGAACCGGGCACGCGGACCTCCTGAGGGGTTGTCCCCGGTCCTCTGCCCAGGCCGTCGTGTCCTACCGCCTCACTTGGCTTCCGACCAGCGCCGGATCACCCGCACGTCGGCGACGAACCGCACGCCCGCGCCGGTCGCCCATCGGGCCACGGCTTGCTGCAGCGCGGCGTGCAGCAGGGTGACCGTGCCGTCGGCGGCGGCCTCGGGCACCTGGAGGAGCAGCTCGTCGTGCAGGCAGAGCACGATCCGGCCAGCGGACCCTTCTCCGTCCCCGGCGAGCAGCCCCGTGCGCACCGTCGCGGTCCAGGCCTTGAACAACTCGGCCGCCGCACCCTGGACGGCGGCGTTGCGGGCGAAGCGTCCGGCAGCGGCGG
Source organism: Frankiaceae bacterium (assembly GCA_030840885.1). Taxonomy (GTDB): domain Bacteria; phylum Actinomycetota; class Actinomycetes; order Frankiales; family Frankiaceae; genus JAVEDQ01. The sequence continues at coordinate 6,273 of JAVEDQ010000381.1, read as the reverse complement.
TGGCGGGGCCGGAGACCTCCACGTCGGCCGGGCGCTCCAGGCGCACCAGTCGACCGCCCCAGGTCCGCAGGTCCCGGCCCTCGCGGCCGTGCTGCTCGGCAGCCCGGAGGAAGCGGATGGCCGCGGGATAGACGCGCTCCATCTGCTTCAGCGTCTGCCCGGCGGCGCCGGAGGTCTGGCCGTACATCGCCGCGAGAACAGCGATCTTCGCCGTCGGCCGGTCGCAGCGGAGCCGGTCCGCCACCGGCGTGTAGAGGTCGTCCTCACGCGCCGCCGCAGCCAGGTCGCGATCACCAGAGACGGCGGCCAGCACCCGTGGTTCGACCTGGCCGAGGTCGGCGCGGACGAACACGTGCCCGGGCTCGGCGACGACGGCCGGCCGCAGCGCGGCCGGCAGGTTGTGCTGACCGGCGGACGCGGTCATCCGCCCGGCGGCGCCGTCGGCGGAGCGCCACGCCCCGCGCAGCCGGCCGTCGGCGCCGACGGTGGCGTCGAGCCAGGCGTAGCCGTAGGTCGTCGCGATCCGCTCCGCCTTCCGCCATTCCAGGAACGAGCCGACGCCGGCATGACTGTCGCGGAAGGCCTCGAGCCGCCCCGAGCGGGTGTCGGGCACATCGAAGCCGGCGCGGCTCAGCATCTCCTTGACCTGCAGGGGGTTGCGCAGGTCGACCGACTCCGCGCCGGGCGCCTTCACGCCGAGCGTCTTCGCGTCAAAGAAGTGTGCCAGCACGGTCGCGTCCCTCGCGCGGCGGGCACGCTGCTCGTCGACCGGCGTCGCGGGCCGCGGCCCGATCATCTCGCCAAGCAGCTGTTCGGCGACACCTCGGTCGAGCGGCAGGCCGCCGGTCTCGAGTTCGACGCAGAGCAGGGCGATCGCGGACTCGGCCTGGGCGGTGACCACCGCGAGCCGAGGCTCGCCAGCCTGTGGCCGGGCATCGGGCAGCTGGGCCAGTTGCTCCTGCTGCCGGTCGGCGACCGCGACGGCCAGCGCAGCCAGCCGCTGCGCACGGGGCAGGACGACGGCCGGCGATCCTTCCAACGACGAGCCGTCGGCCAGGCCGGGGTGGAGCTGGCCGTCGTCGAGCACGGCCTCGTCGACGCTCGGGGTCGGGGCGCCGAAGTCCAGCAGCCCACTCGACGGAACAGCCTGCGCCGGCACCGGCAGCCCGTGCGCCGACGCCCACACCGCCGCCGGATCGTCCCGGCGCCCGCCGTTCAGCAGCAGGTGCACGGCCGCGAGATCCCAGCAGCGACGCAGCGTGATGTCAGCGACCACCGCCGGACGAGCGGTCGCCGCGGCGGACCACCAGATCCACCGGGGGTCGTACTCCTCGGCCAGCTGCCGGACGGCCCCCACCGGGTCAGCGGTCGGCACGGACCACGACTCCTGCGCGGTGGCCAACCCGAGCCCCACGCCCGGCAGCAGCACGACACCGAGCGGCGTGTGGCGGCCGAACCCGGCCCGGGAGATCGACACCGGTCCATCCTGCCGAACCGCACGCTCGCCAGGGCACAACCGGTGCCTGCTGCTGCCCGGTGTCCGAACGCCCAGTCGTCGGTCAGCGACCGCCGCCAGGACGGAATTCGCCGAGCCACGTGGAGGCCTCCGCCGGCACAACGACGCCGTCGTCGGCGAGATGCTGGAGCAGGAGGACGTCACTGTCCGCCGTGGGCCCGAGAGGCAACTCCGAACCGGACGGACGTCGCCGCTGCCAGCGTTCGGCTGCCCGCGCGGGCATGTCGCTCATGCGACATGCTCCGAAGGGAGGGTGCGGTCGGCGCGGCTTCCGAGCTGGCGCTTCCGGGGGTGCAGCTTGCTCTCGAGTTGTTCGTCCCGGGCAAGCTCGATCCGCTGGAGCAGAGACAGCCGATCGTCCGGCGGGAGATTTGCGAGCAGCGGCTCGAGGAGTTCAGTCCAGGTGTCCATAGCGTCCTCACAGGTACTGGAGGGCGCGCCGTCACCGAAGCACGCCCCCGAGGGCAGCGGCTTCCATGGTGAACCGGTAGCTCATTGGTACCCCAGAAGCTGTACGCCGTGCAATCGCCCGCCCGGGGCGGCCAAATCACGGGCACCCCCTTGGAGTAAGATGACGTCACGAGCCGCCACTTTGGCGGCGGGTTGCCACTTCATCCGGTGACGGTCGAGAACTCTTGCAGGGTTCTCCATGGTTGCGTCCCCCTCACGGTGAGGGGCGCTGAGACCCACTCACCGTGCGCGGCGCACCGCGGTGAACCCGGGGTCGATCGCGAGATCGGACTCCGGCACTCGTGCCTGACCCCTTTGCTCCATCGCCTTCCTCCCAGCCGTTGACCCCCGCGGCTGCCGATGCCGTGGCGCGCCTCGGCCGGCTCGTCTTCGGCAACCGATCGCTCGACGACGTCCGCGGGACCGTTGTGGACATCGCCAAGAACGCCTTGCCCGGGCTACCCGAGGTGTCGATTACGCTCATCGCCGAGGAGCCGCTGACCGTGGCTTCAAGTGGACAACTCGCCTCTGACCTCGACGCGCAGCAGTACGGCGGCGGGCACGGCCCCTGCCTGGACGCCATCCGCCTCGGCCAGGTCGTCACCGTCGTCGACACGCGCCAGGAGATGCGCTGGCCGGACTTCCTCCCGCATGCCCGCGAGGCCGGCGTCGTTGCCTCCGTGTCGGTCCCGCTGCCCATCGAGAACGGGCACGTCGCTTCCTTGAACATCTACTTCGACAAGCTCGGAGCCCTCGACGAACAGGCAGTGCAGACCGCCCGGACCGTAGGCTCGTTCATCGCCGTCGCCCTGACCAACGCCGACCGCTTCCACGAGACCGAGACCCGCTCCAAGCACCTCGAGGACGCCCTGCAGTCGCGGGCCGTCATCGACCAGGCCAAGGGAATCCTCATGGCCGAGCACCACATCTCGGCCGACGACGCGTTCGCCATGCTGGTCCGCGTGTCGCAGAACGCCAACCGCAAGGTGCGGGAGATCGCGAAGGCGTTGGTCGAGCACACACAGCGGGAGATCTGACCGACATCCGGACAACTGTCCGCGCCCCGTGCGGTGCGCGGTACGGTGCCGCGAGGAGGATCCGATGCTCGATAACGGTGCCCTGATCGGATTCGTCGGGGTCTCGGACCTGGACCGCGCCCGACTTTTCTACGGCGAGACGCTCGGCTTGCCGTTGCGCGACGAGGCGCCGTACGCGCTCGTCGCGGTCGTCAACGGAACGATGCTGAGGATCACTGCCGTCGACCAACCGGTTGCCGCCCCCTACACGGTCCTGGGATGGCGCGTGGCGGACATCGATTCGACGGTCGCCCACCTGGTGGACCAGGGAGTGCGCTTCCAGCGGTTTTCCGGCATGGGCCAGGACGACCGCGGTATCTGGACGGCGCCGGGTGGATCGCGAATCGCCTGGTTCCTCGACCCTGACGGCAACAACCTTTCGCTGACCGAGTTCCCCGCCGTCGCCGGCTGAAGGGTTGCGCGTACCTGACTGGCGTGCCTGATCCGACGGGCGTTCGAGTAGGGCGGGCGGGGCTCGAACCGGCGACCGAGGGATTATGAGCAGTGCAGCGGATCTCCGGTGGGGTCCGTTGTGGTGCGTCTGTGCTGCTCCGCCCCGGTGCGGGTTCTGGATTGCTCTGGCTGCTGGAGCCGCTGCCTGGAGGTCGTGCGGACCGGGTGCGGACTGTTTCTGCCTCAGCAGTAGGCGTCGTCTGGCTGGTCGTTCCGTCGCTCGGCGAGGCTCCTGTCTGCCGAACCCGCGTCGGGCGGTCCGGCATTGGCCGTAGGTCACCGCGCAGAGGCGCTCTGCGTACTGGACCGGTCGGGCCGGGTTGGGCACCCCTGTGGTCGACCGAGCGGCGGGGCGACCAGCTCGCCCGCACTTTTCATCGTTCCGGAGTGAGGGCCGGAGTCCCGGGGCAGCGCCCCGGGTCGACGTTCGAAGCCGCGTTCTCGGGGGAAGGCGGAACGGAACCGACCCGCTGCCGAGGGAGGTGAGTTGTGGTCTCGCCGGTGCAAGCGCTGCAGGACACGTTCGTGCTGGGCATGCTGCTCGGGGATCCCGACCTCTGCGCCAGCGTCTACGCACGGAACGCGATCTTCGTTCCGCCCAACCGGGAACAGCTCTACGGACGGCGGGAGATCCGCGACTTTTGGTGGCGAGTAATCGATCAGGGCGGCCGTGGCGATGCCGTCATCACGGAGAAGATCGAGAGAACCAGCCCTGACCAGATCATCGAGTTCGGGCAGTATGCACGCTTCGCGGAGCCGGTCCTTCTCGGCCGGCCGATCGCGAAAGGGGGCTACCTCGTCGCGGTAGAGCGTCAGCGAAACGGCAGCTGGGCTTGGGCAGCCGATGTGTGGAGTGATCTCCTGAGGGTCGCTCCAGCTGATCGGATCCATTGACGTCTTGAGGCGGCCGGTCGAGGGGAGGGATTCCCGTGGGAACCTCCACGCCTTGGACGGGTGACGTCGCGGGACGGGATCGCGTCGTCGTCGTCGGGCTGCTCGCCGACGAGGGGCTGCCCTCTCGGGTGGCGAAGGCCCTCGCGGAGGAGCTTCCGCACGTACTGCACGACCGTCTCAGCGGTGAGGTCGCCTGGGACGTGGACCATCGGTCGGAGTCGTTGTCCTTGGATGAGCACGGCGGGATTCCTCTGCTTGATCTTGCCGACGAAAGACGCGGCCTGGGCTGGGACGTCGCAATCCTGCTGACGGACCTGCCACGGCGGGCAGGTACTCAACCGATCGTCTCCGACTACAGCCTCGAGCTGCGCATCGGGTTGTTGTCGATGCCGGCCCTTGGAGCGTGGCAAGTTCGGCGCCGGACCCGGGATCTGGTGGTCCACCTCCTGCGCCACCTACTCGAGGACCGACTGAGTCTCCACGGAAACTGCATCGGTGTAGGCCGCCGGTTCGGCTCCGTGCGGCACATCCGATCCGAAAGCGAACACGTCGATGAACACCTCGCCCTCGACGGGGTGCGAGGGCGCGCCCAGCTGTTGGCCGGAATGATCCTCGACAACCGCCCCTGGCGGCTCGTCCCGCATCTGGCGGGTGCGACCGCGGCAGCCGCAGCTACCGCCGCCTACGGCGTGATCACCACCACCTTCTGGAACATTGCCGACGCCCTGCCGCCGTGGCGCCTCGGCCTGATCAACGCGGTGGCCATCGCCGCCCTGGTCACCTGGCTTCTGCTCTACAACCGCCTCTGGGAGAAGCCGACGCAGCGGAGCGAGCGAGAGAAGGCTGTCCTCTACAACGTCTCGACGCTGGTCACGCTGACCATCGGCGTTGCCTGCATGTACGTGATCCTCTACGTCGTCGCGCTGGTGGCCGCGTTCGCCGTCATCGACGGCAGCTACCTCAGCTCACGGCTCGGCCACCCCAGCAACCTCGCCAGCTACGCCACCATCGTCTGGCTCGCGTGCTCGGTGGGCATCGTCGCCGGAGCCCTGGGCTCCGGCTTCGAGTCCGAAGAGGCAGTTCGTAAGGCGACCTACAGCAAGCGCGAACGCGAACGCCAGCGGAAGTCTCAGGGATCAGATGAAAGCGATGACGGCGACGGGCCAGGCCGAGCGAGCTGAATCAGCGGTCGACCAACCAGCCAGGCGGCGAAATTCGCCCGCGGATCCACGCGCCTTTGTTGAACGACCGCTGGTCGGAGGCGATCATGCCCTGATCGGTCGAGGACTCGACGACGGCCGTCAGGGCGATGTGCGCGATCTTGCGCTTCTCGCGCACCTGCTCGAGGACCTTAAGCTGATTATGTGGAGATGACCTTCAGGTAGTGCAATCTTCGGGATTCGCTGGATGATGTCGGGCTGGGGGCGCACATTGGCCACCCAACACGGAGTAGGCGTCCGAAAGACCTTGGATGAGGTCAGCCGGGCAGACAAATGACAGCAGGACGAGTTCGACCAGAACGAAGTTCGGGCTTTTCTCCGAAGGTCGCAACATGAACACAGCAACTCGCCTGAGCGCCGCAGCAGTGGCTGCGGGGATAGGGCTGTTCAGTCTCGGGATGCCGAACGCGTCAGCAGGTCCGCAAACATTTCCCAGGGGAACGGCTTGCCCGGGGTTCGACATCAGCGTTGACGGAGTTGGCGGCAACCAGTAGGTGCACAAACTTAAGAATGGACGGACCATTTCCGCCGGTACCGGCAGGAGCCTGACGTTTACGAACCTCCTTACCAATAAGTTCCTGACGTTGCCCTCCAATGGATCAGTCGAGCAAGTCACTACCAATCCGACGGCACGACGACGCACTCCATTGAGGGCCACACAATT
>JAVEDQ010000377.1 GCA_030840885.1 Frankiaceae bacterium | reverse complement strand
AGGAGGTACGCGAGCGGTACCGCGACGAGCACGACGGCTGGCGCCGCGGCGACGACATCAAGATCGGCGGCGCCGAGTCCTACCGCGAGGTGTCGGTCCGGGCTTCAGCAGCCATCGCCGGCCCGCTGGACGCTCGGGACGACGGTGAGCTGCTCGTCGTCATCACTCACGGTGGCGTCGCCCGCGCCGTGGCGGCGGCGACGCTCGGCCTACCGCACGAGCACTGGCGCATCCTGTCCGGACTCGGCAACTGCACCTGGTCGATGCTCTCGGAGCGGCCGCAGCGCTGGGTGCTGGAAGGCCATGGGCTGTCGGGCTGATCATGTGATCGGTGCGGACGCGACCCGGGCTGTCGGCCGGTACAGTGTCCGGAGCAAGGGGCTGTGGCGCAGCTGGTAGCGCACCACACTGGCAGTGTGGGGGTCAGGGGTTCGAGTCCCCTCAGCTCCACCCAACTCGACCTCGCCGTTGCCCCATTCTGGGGAGCGGTCCTGCGCCGGCATGGTCCAGCGTGCTTTCGTTGCCGTCGGCCGAGTGCTGTACGGCATCTCGGTTTGCGAACTCGCTGTGCCGGCGAGTGGCTCTGGGTCGCGCATCGAGGTGGGGGACAGCTGCTCAGCGCTACCGCATCTTGCCGATACGGTGTCATCGCCCAAAGCGGGCGGGTCTGCAACTGCAGATCGACACGCGCTGGTTCGGGGGGTGAGACGAGTCGCTGGCCTGCGAATGCTTGGCCATGTCGGTGCGGGTCCGCTGCTCGTGGAGGCTGGTGCGCGTTGATCGAGTGGGACGGCGTGTCGGACGCCGCCTCGGGCCGGGTGGATTTCCACGCGGTCTTCGAAGCGCTTCCGACGGCGTGTGTGTTGATGAGTCCGGACCTGGTGATCGTCGAAGCGAACGACGCATACCTGCGACTGCTGGGATGCACCCGCGCCCAGCTGGTCGGCCGGCCGGTGTTCGAGGCGTTCCCACCGGCGCCCGAGATGTTGGACGAGCAGGGCCGGAATCCGCTGCAGGTCTTCTTCGAGCGGGCTCGGGATTCCGGTCTGCCGGACCGGATGCAGCTGGTTAGGTACGACGTCGTGGACGGGGAGACCGGCTCGCCGGCGCACCGCTACTGGTCGCTGATCAGCGCTCCGATTTCGGTCGCAGCCGGCCGCGCCGTGCTGCTCCTGCTGTGTGTCGAGGATGTCACTGACTCCGTCGTCGAGCGGCACGACCGCGAGACCGAACTGGTCCGTAGCGAGAGCTGGCAGCGGCGTGCTGAGGTCGTTGAGGGCGAACTGTCCTCTCGGGCGCAGGATCTGCGGCAAGCGCTGGAGGCGCGGGAGAAGTCAGCGCGGCGGCTGGCAGGACTCGCCGACGCGGCGCTGCAACTGGCTGCGGCGGCGTCGATCGAGGAGCTGGCTGAGATCGTCGTCTCCGCCGGGCTGACTGCGATCGGCGTGGACGGCGGCGCCATTGGCGTCCGGGACGACGCTGCCGGCTTGCTGCGGCTCACCGTCACCGACTCGCTCGGTGAAACGCTTCGGGCCAAGTTTCCCGAGCTTCTCCTGAACGACCCGTTGCCGTCGGCGGTCGCGGCGAGGACAGGCGAGGTGGTGCTGCTCAAAGACCGCGAAGCGGCTGTGGCTTTCGCACCCGGCATGGCGGACCTCTACGCAGCGACGGGCAGGGAGGCGTGGGCGGCGCTGCCGCTGCGCGTCGGAGATCGGCTTCTGGGGTCCTTGACGGCGTCGTGGGCGAAGCCGCACGTGTTCGACTCCGAAGAAGTCGGCCTGCTCGGCGCCTTCGCCGCGCAGTGCGGCCAGTCCTTGGCCCGCCTCCAGGTCCGCGAAGCCGAGCAGCGGATCGCTTCGATCTCCCGGAGGATGTCGGAGACGCTGCAGCGCAGCCTGCTGACCGCTCCTCCCAAGCCCGAGCATCTCGAGATCGTTGTGCGCTACCGTTCGGCCGCCGAGCAGGTACAGATCGGTGGGGACTGGTACGACGCTTTCATGTTCTCCGACGGCGCGGTGTGCCTGGTCGTGGGTGACGTCACCGGCCACGATGGCGAGTCGGCTTCCTTCATGGGCCAGGTCCGGAACCTGATGCGGGGCATCGGATACATCATCGGAGAACCACCGGGGGCGGTGCTGGGCGCGGTCGACCGAGCGTTGTGGGACCTCGAGGTCGGCACTCTGGCCACCGCGGTCCTCGCTCGCGTCGAGCAGGCACCGGCACAGGCCGCCGGGGCGAGGCTGCTGCGCTGGGCCAACGCGGGCCATCCGCCTCCGCTGCTGCTACGGGCCGACGGCAGCACCATGCTGCTGGAACATGCGCCGGACCTGCTGCTGGGTTACGCGCCCGGTACGGCCCGCACCGACCACTCGCACGACCTCGGTGCCGGTGACAGCGTGCTGCTCTACACCGACGGGCTTGTGGAGCGTCGCGGCGCCGACCTCGACGACGGCCTGACCTGGCTTCTCTCGGCAGTAGCAGACCGGGCGCACCTGACTCCCGCCGAGCTCGCCGACAGCCTTCTCGCCGAGGTGCAAGGCTTCGCCGAGGACGACATCGCCCTGCTCCTCCTGCGTGCCCACCCCGAGGACCGGCCCCGCGCCGCGACGTCGGTGGACCTACTCAACGCCACTGACTGATTGTCGGTCCGTGTCGCCACGCACCTGCCGTCAAGGCAGAATCTCTCGGAGCAGGCGGACCACTGGATCGCCGTAGGCCTGTCTGCCGCCGATCGCGGCGTCGGGAGGAGGCAGGAGTGGAGCCGAAGAGCTGGGTGCCGTCGGAGATCGACGTGAGCCGGCCGAGCGCGGCGCGCATGTACGACTACTACTTAGGTGGCTCGCACAACTTCCAGGTCGACCGGGACATGGCGGAAGAGGCGATCGAGCTCTGGCCCGAGCTTCCGAAGATCATCCGCGCGAACCGGGCGTTCCTCCACCGCGCGGTGCGCACCGTCTCCGAGCAGGGCGTGAACCAGTTCCTTGACATCGGCTCCGGCATCCCGACCGTAGGCAACGTGCACGAGGTAGCGCGCCGTTGGGTGCCGGATGCCACCGTCGCCTACGTCGACCGGGACCCGGTGGCGGTGGCGCACAGTCGGGCGCTGCTGGCCGGTGACGACCGCACCGCTGTCCTCCAGGCCGATCTGCGCGATCCCGATGCCATCTTCGGTGATCCCGCACTCCGGAGAATGCTCGATCTGACGCGGCCGGTCGCGCTCCTCTTGGTCGCCGTCCTTCATTTCATCCCTGAGACAGATGAGCCTCATGCAGCCGTCCGTCGGCTGGTCGACCGCTTGCCGGCCGGGAGCTTCCTCGTCCTGTCGCATGCCAGCCCGCCGTCCCGGCCCGAGGTATCCGCGAGTCACGAGGAGCTCTACCAGCGCACCCCCACCCCGCTGACCATGCGGACGGAGCCGGAGATCCGTGCCTTCTTCGACGGTATGGAACTGCTCGAACCCGGGCTGGTCCGGATCGCCAAGTGGCGGGCCGACGGTTCCGCCGGAGATCTCGCCGATCATGAGCTCGCGGGTCACGCCGGCGTCGGTCGTCTCCGGTGAGCCCGGCCGATGACGGCGGCGACGTCGAGGAGGTGGCGGACAGCGAGACCGACCGCGTCATCGCGCTCGCGGCCCGCTGGGCCCGGGCGTTGCTCGGCAACAGCTTCGTCCCACTGTCCCGCCAGGAGACCGAGCAGCAACTCCTCTGTCAGCTGCGGGAACTCCTTGACCTCCACAGTCGGGAGATCTTCGTCGCGGAGCCCGCGAGCCGGGTGGGCGCCTGGCTCGTGGATGCCCACTTCGTGGCGCCCTCGGTGGTCGCGACAACGTTGGAGGTCCTAGCCGAGCCACCCGTTGACGTGCCGTCCTCGGAAGGCTCCCGGCAGCGGTGGACTCTGCTGCTCGGCGCGTTAGCGGAGGGTTTCGCGGCGCGGCTGGTGGATCGGGTGCGGCGAGAGCAGCAGGAGATCGTCGACGCCGCCTTCGTCGCCCGTGAGCAGACCCAGCAGGAGCTTCGACGCTCCGAGCGCCGTCTCGAGCAGGCCCGCGAGGACTTCATCACCACCGTCTCACACGAGCTGAAGACGCCGCTCACGCCGATCAAGGGCTACCTGCACACGCTGCTGAACCGCGAGGGATCGCTGTCGGCGGCGCAGCGGGCTCGCTGCTACCGCATCATGCTCGACCAGGCGGAGCTGCTCACCGGCTTGGTACAGGACCTGCTCGGGGCGGCAGAGTTGCAGCACGTCGGCTTCACCGTCCGGCCGCAAGTGGTCGAGGCGAGGGACGTCATCGACAGGGCGCTCGAAGTCATGCCGCCCGACACCGGACGGGAGTTCAGCTTCCGAGGGGACGAAGAACTCGGACTCGTGCGCTGCGACCCCGTCCGCCTACGGCAGGTGCTCACGAACCTCCTGACGAACGCCGACAAATACTCACCGCCGGAACGCCCGGTGCACGTCTGCGCCCGTCGGGAGTCGGCGATGGTGCACATAGCCGTCCGGGACTTCGGAGCCGGGATTGCTCCGGAGTTCCGCACCGCGATCTTCGAACCGTTCCGGCGCCTCGGCGCGGGCACGCAGCGTGGCGCCGGCCTCGGACTGCATATCGCCAGACGCCTCGTCGAGGCCATGGGCGGCGAGATCTGGCTCGACCCGGACAACGAGCCCGGCGCTATGTTCCGCCTCACCGTTCCGGTGGTGCCAGACGACCGACGAGAACGTCGCTGATTGAGATCCCGAACCGGGACCGGACGATGTCGGAGGACAGCGGGCCGAGACCCGATCCACGGCTCGTGTCCCGTACGGCGCCGCCGGATACCGAAGCCCCAGCGCGCGTCGAGGTCCAGACGGCTGCTCGGGTAGACCAGTACCCGTGGCGCACAAGAAGCGGGTCGACTGCTGCCGCTCGAAGCCGCGTTGCGCGGACTGTCCCGTCGTCGCACTCGCCGCCGCGAGGTCGGCTGGTGCCAAGCCCTCGAAGCGGAAGGGCAAGAAGCGACGCTGACGGGACGAGCGAACGCGGGTCGTGACTAGTCATGCGCCGTGAGCCCCACGTAGGCGTGCCGTAGCAGCGCCTCCAACTCGTCCGCGCCGACGAGCCGCCCCTGCTGCGGGTCGTCGACGACGTAGCCGACGCCGATCAGCGTCTGCAGGTAGGGGAGCGCTCCGTCGAGGTTCGCGGCGGCCTGCCCCGGGTCGTCGA
>JAVEDQ010000354.1 GCA_030840885.1 Frankiaceae bacterium | reverse complement strand
GCTTCCAGCGGCCGCCGGTAGAGCACGATGCGTGGTGGGGTCGTGGCGCGACCCGTACCCGAAGCCGGCTGCAGCCGGCTGAGCGGCACCGGATCCTCCGCATCCACGTCGTCGAGATCGACGACCGGGTCGGCCATCGGAACCTCTTCCACCGCGAACTCGACGCCGTGCAGCTCGCGGGCCCAGCGCTGCTCGAGGTGTTCCACGGCGTCCAGCACGAGGTCGTCGAACTGTTCGGCGCGGGTGCGGCTCAGGGGGATGTCGGTCCCTGCCAGCCGCCCGCGCAGCCCCCGACCGCGGCGGTCACGCCGCCGCCGCACCCGACGCGCGGGATCCGGCGCGGCCACCCGCAGCGGTGCGTCCTCGCTCACCGGCCGACCTTCTCGCTCACGTCAGAAACAGTACGAGCCGGAGCGTCGCCCCGTCCGGAGTCGTACCCCTGAGGCTGCCCAAGCGGGGTGCCCGAGCGGCGACACACCCCACGATCGGCACCCGTGTCGCCCTTCCCGCCGGAGTTCGGGCTACCTTTTGACAGTGATGCCCCGGCGCTGCTCGCGGGCGGCCTGCAGTGCGTCTGCCGTCGCCACCCTCACCTACGCCTACGCCGACTCCACGGCCGTCCTCGGCCCCCTGGCGCCGTACGTCGAGCCGCACTCCTACGACCTGTGCGACGCCCACGCCGACCGGCTCACCGTGCCGCGGGGTTGGGAGGTCGTTCACATCGAGGCCGACCCCACGCCGCGGCCGCCGAGCTCCGACGACCTCGAGGCACTCGCGAACGCAGTGCGCGAGGCGGCCCGGCCGCCGGCGGCCCCCAGCGCCCTTCCCGGCCGGAACCGCGGCCACCTCCGGGTCATCCCGAACATCTCCTGACCGCCGCCTGCTGACACTGCCTCCTGACGGCGCAGGCCGTACGCGTGCAGACGCGTCGTCACGCTGCGTTCGTCTCACCCGATTGTGTCGTCGCCGAGCGTGGTCCGCGGCCGATGGGTCTGCATCCTTCCCGGAGCGGTCCCGACCGGCCCGGGCGAACGCGGACGAGAAGGTGGCGAATGGCGAGCCGGAACACTGCCAGCAGGTCCGAGGCCGGAGCACGCATCCCGCAGCAGGTCAGCGAGGGCGGGCTGCGCCCGGACCCGGTGACGTCGCGGGACACCGCGTGCCCCCAGTGCGAAGGCCGCCGCGTCACGAAGATCTCCATGCAGCTCACCGACGGCTCACCCGTCGACTTCGTCTCCTGCCACGACTGCGAGCACAAGCACTGGGCCGGACGTGACGGCGCCCTGCCGCTCGACGGCGTGCTGACCCGCGCCCGCAAGCCGCGCCCCTGACGGCAGCACCTCTGCTGGCAATACCACCGATCGCAACACCCTTGACGTCCCCGGTCGGGCGGTGGCGCGACGATAGGGTCGTCGACGTGCGAGACCTGTCGACGATCGTCAAGGCCTACGACGTCCGAGGCGTCGTCCCCGACGAACTCGACGAGTCCATCGCCCGTGAGGCAGGTGCCGCCTTCGTGCGGCTGGTCGGCACCGACCGGATCGTCACCGCTCACGACATGCGGGAGAGCTCCGTCCCGTTGGCCGCGGCCTTCGCCGAAGGCGCGACCAGCCAGGGTGCCGACGTCGTCGAGGCCGGGCTCGGCTCGACCGACATGCTCTACTACGCCTCCGGCACGCTCGGCATCCCCGGCGCGATGTTCACCGCCTCGCACAACCCGGCGAAGTACAACGGCATCAAGATGTGCCGGGCCGGCGCGTCGCCCATCGGTCAGGAGTCGGGGCTCGCCGACATCCGCCGCATGCTCGAGCAGGGCGTCCCCGCGTACGACGGCAAGCCTGGCTCGGTGACGAGCGTCGACCTGCTCGCCGACTACGGCACTTATCTGCGTGGCCTCGTCGACGGGCTGGACGACATCCGCCCGCTGCGGGTCGTGGTCGACGCCGGCAACGGCATGGGTGGGCTGACCGTCCCGCCGGTCTTCGAGCCGTTGAACGTCACCTACGACGCGCTCTACTTCGAGCTCGACGGCAACTTCCCGAACCACGAGGCGAACCCGATCGACCCGGAGAACCTCCGTGACCTGCAGGCCGCGGTGCGCGCCTCGGGCGCCGACATCGGGTTCGCCTTCGACGGCGACGCCGACCGCTGCTTCGTCGTCGACGAGCGGGGCCAGCTCGTCTCCCCGTCGGTGCTGACCGCGCTGATCGCGACCCGCGAGCTCGCCAAGCACCCGGGTTCGACGATCATCCACAACCTGATCACCTCGTACGCGGTGCCCGAGATCGTCCGCGAATCCGGGGGCGAGCCGGTCCGTACGCGGGTCGGCCACTCGTTCATCAAGGCCGAGATGGCCCGTACCGACGCCGTGTTCGGCGGTGAGCACTCCGGCCACTTCTACTTCCGCGAGTTCTGGCGGGCCGACTCCGGCATGCTCGCGGCGCTGCACACCCTCGCCGCGCTCGGCGGCCAGGAGCGTCCGCTGTCGGAGATGCTCGCGCAGTTCTCGCGCTACGCCGCGAGCGGCGAGGTCAACTCCACCGTCGACGACGCAGCGGCCATCACCCGCGGCATCGAGCAGAGCTACGGCGGCCGTGACGGCGCGACCGCCGACCACCTCGACGGCCTGACGGTCGACCTCGGCGACGGCCGCTGGTTCAATCTCCGTCCGTCCAACACCGAGCCACTGCTCCGGCTCAACGTCGAGGCGCCGGACGAGGCGACGATGGCCGCGCTGCGCGACGAGCTGCTGAGCGTCATCCGCGCCTGACCTGCCTAACTACCTGCAGAACCAGTTGCACCCAAGAACATCGACCGAGGAGAACGCGTGAACCTGGACCCGGCGCTGCTGGAGATCCTGGCCTGCCCGAAGTGTCATGCCGAACTGTCGGTGGATGACGCGGCGGAGCGCCTCGTGTGCACCGGTTGCGGCCTGCGCTACCCGGTCCGCGACGACATCCCGGTGATGTTGATCGACGAGGCCGAGCAGGGCCCGGCGCCGTCAGCCGGCACTGCCTCGCCGTCTCCGTCGGCTTCGTGACCATCGACGAATCGGTCCTGGAGGATGCGCAGCGCATCGAGGCCGGTGACCCCGGCGACATGCTGCGCGCGGTCGCCAGCTCGGCCGCCCAGGTCCGCGAGTCCGCCGCCGCCGCGCACGAGGCCGGCATCGCCCGGCTCGCCGACGAGGGACGCCCCCGCTCCGTCGTAGTGCTCGGGATGGGCGGCTCCGGTATCTCCGGCGACGTGTTCGCCGCGCTGGCCGGCCCGGAGTCGCCGGTGCCGGTCTTCGTCCACAAGGGCTACGGTCTGCCGCGCTGGATCGGGGCCGCCGACCTCGTCGTCGCCGTCTCCTGCTCCGGCGGCACCGAGGAGACGCTGTCCGCGCTCGAGGCCGCCGTCCGCCGCGGCTGCCGCACGCTGGTCATCGGTGCCGCCAACTCACCGGTGGCCGAGCTCGCCAACGCCGGACGCGCGCTGTTCGTCCCCGTCGACGCGCGCGGCCGGCAGCCCCGCTCGATGATGTGGGGCCTGTCGACGCCGCTGGCCATCGCCGCCGACGCGCTCGGCCTCGCCGAGATCCCGCAGGGCGAGATCGAGGCCACGGCGATGCGGCTCGAGGAGATCGCCACCGTCTGCCGGCCCGACAGCGACTCGTTCGTCAACCCCGGCAAGACGTTGGCGCTGGCGCTGGCCGACCGGCTCGCGATGACGTGGGGGACCACCGACATCGCCAACGTCGCCGCCTACCGGATGCTCTGTCAGCTCGCCGAGAACGCCAAGCTGCCGGGCATCGCCGGCAACCTGCCCGAGGCCAACCACAACCAGGTCGTCGCCTTCGACGGTCCGGCGGGCGGCGGTTCGGCCGAGGACATCTTCAACGATCCCGACGAGGGCGGCTCGACGGGCCAGAAGCTGCGGCTCGTGCTGCTGCGGGACCACGCCGACGAGCACCCGCAGGTCACCCGTCGGGCCGACGTGAGCGAGGTCATCGCCCAGGACCGCGGTGTCGCTGTCACGGCGCTGAAGGCCGAGGGCGTCTCCCGCTTCGAGCGGTTGGCGTCGCTGGTCGCGCCGATCGACTACGCGACGGTCTATCTCGCGCTGTTGCTGGGGCTCGACCCCACACCCGTCGTCGCGATCCAGGACCTGAAGGCCCGCATCGCCGTCTGACGGGCACGGGACGGAGCGGCCGGGCGCACATCCCAGGGTGAAGATCAACCGCCCGATCACCCGGGTCCGGACGCCGTCAACCGGCCCGATGAGCCCGTTATCGGGTGGTTGATCATGACCGGCTAGCCGGCTTCAGTGCTTGCGCGGGCGTCGACGCTGCTCGTGGGCCGGTGTTGGTCGCGACGCCGGCTCAGCGCGGAGTGCCAGCGTCGCGAGTGAGGAGCCGAGCGGCTGACAGCGCGTTTCCCAGCCGGGGCCGACGATGCTGGTCACCGCAGTAGCGAGCCACTGCTCGGCCCGGTCGGCGCTGTGCGCCGCGACCGCCGCGACGACCTCCCAGTCACCACGGCGGCGCATCGTGCGTTGCAGGACGCCCCACAGCGGGGCGGGCTCGTGGACCCCGAGCTCGTCGGGCCAGTCGAGCTCGGGGAGACGTGAGCCGCGCTGCCCGTTGCAGCGGCGGTGGGCGAGGCGGAGGTTCGCGGGATCGTTGGTGCCGCCCCGCGCGCGGGGGATGACGTGGTCCACCGAAGCGGCGTGCGGCGAGCGGGCCGGGCACGCCGCGTCCACTTCGCCGTGGCACACCCAGCAGGTCCAGCCGTCCCGATCACCGAGATCGTCGAGACGGACGCCGTAGCCCATGTCCGATCCAACGAGCGGAGGGGAGGCCGTACTCCCGATCAGACGGTGCCGTCCGCCGGTTGGTCGTCGAGCCGGAACCCGACCTTCAAGCCGACCTGGAAGTGCGAGATCTCGCCGTTCTTGAGGTAGCCGCGGATGTTGGTGACCTCGAACCAGTCGAGGCCGTGCAGCGTCTGGTTGACGCGGCTGATGCCGCTGCGGATGGCGGCGTCGACCCCGTCGGGTGAGGTGCCGACGATCTCGGTGATGCGGTAGGTGTGGTTGCTCATCGGAGCACCGTAGTCGCACCGCCGTGTCCGCTCAGCGGAGCCCCATGCCGGTCGGACATGGCCCTCAGCTCGGGAGTGTGAAGGGGTTCTCCTGGCCGGACTGCGACGAGGTGGGCTGCTGGTGGCGGGGCGGCCCGGGCTGCTGCTGGTACTGGGGCTGCTGGTACTGGGGCTGCTGCTGGTACTGGGGCTGCTGCTGCTGACCCCATTCGCCGTTCCACGCCGGGCCGACGCCGTGCCGCTGCTCGTCACGCCGCCGCCGCTCCGCGACCACGGCTGCGAGATATGCCCAACCCGGCGTGCCCGGTGGCGGTGGCGGCGTCACGACCGCTTGCACCGAAGCGACGAGCTGCGCGCCGAGCGACTCCCGCGCGGTTCGCGACAGCTGGCCGGACCGGCCGAGGAACTGCCGGGTCGACAGCGCCATCCCGTCGTCGAAGCGGGAGAGGTCGAGCGTCGTGGCCCACCCGATCAGCGGGGGCGGCATCTGGAGCAGGTCGGTTCCGGTCGTGGGGATGCGCTCCTGCAGCACCACGGTCCCGGCCATCAGGTCGCCGAGCCGCTTGCCGCGGTCCGAGAGCAT
>JAVEDQ010000341.1 GCA_030840885.1 Frankiaceae bacterium | reverse complement strand
GGGCGCCGGGGGAGTCGTCGGCGGCGGTCAGTGCCACCGACTTCGGCCCGACGTAGGTGCCATCGGCCAGGTTGGAGCTGATCGTCGGGGCGACCGGGTCGACCGTGTAGGTCTGGCTGAACGTGGCACCCATGTTGCCGGCGACGTCCTGCACCGCGTAGCTCAGCGTGGTGGTGCTGGTCGTGGTCGGGTTGCCGATCGTGACCGGGCCCGTGTAGACCGGGCTGGTCGGACCGACGGGGGTGCCGTCGGTGGTGTAGAGGATCTTGTCGAGTGGGTCGCCGGTGGTCAGCGCCACCGCCTGCGGGGTTTTGAACAGCCCGCCGAGCACGCTCGGGGTCACCGGCGGGGTGAACAGCTTGCCGGCAACGATGAAGTTGTTGGTCTGGGCCTGGGTGCCACCGCCGGAGTCGACCCGCAGGAAGTTGGTGTTGTTCGGGCTGCCGAGCACCGGATGGGCGGTCACGGCATCGCCGAGATAACCGGCCGGGGCGACCGGCCCGACGGCCGGGTCCCACTTCAGGTACGGACCGACGGCGCCGAGGCTCGCGGTGTTGAAGTCACACGGGCCGACGCCCGGGCCCGGTGCCGGGCAACCGACCTGATCCCGGAACTTCAACTGCCCCAACGCGTCGGTGGTCGCGGTCGCGGTGCCGTAGGGGTGGGTGAAGGTGTAGGTGGTGTTCGGCTTCAGCCCCTTGCCGACGATGTTGATCCGGGCGAACGTGATCTGATCGCCGGCGGCCGGCGTCCCGGTGCCGAACGACGCCTCGAGCGCGGCCCGGTACTTGACCGACGAACCGGGGAGGCCGGGCAGCGGCCCAGGGTCGCCGTCGGCGACGAAGTAGAACGTCTCCGGGGTGATGTTCCCGGGGGTGGACGGGCTGCCCGCCACGGTCGTTCCAGCCAGGCACGGGTCGCCTGCCCTGATGCACAGCTGCAACTTGGTGCCGGTGCCGTCACCGTAGAACGAGGGAAACCCGACCGAAGGGTTGACCGGACCGACCGAGGACAGCGTGGCGTTGGCCGCACCGGCAGACAGCGTGCTGACGACCACGGCGGCGGCCAGCACCCCCACCGACCGACGGGCTCGGGACGAGACCCGGCTGCTGCTGCTGCTGACTGAAGCTGACGTGCGCATGGGACAGCCTTCCTTTGAGCCCCTGGTGGGCTCGATCGAGGGGGAGGGATCCGGGTCGCGAACCAGCGACCCGGTTGAGCCCAACCATGGGCGTCCGGCGGTCTGAGTCGCCAGTAGCGAATGGGTCTAAGACGCCCGACTCGCTACCTGATAGTCCACATAGCCCTGATAGGTGGTTTCCGGACCCAATCCTTCGAACTACCGGGCAAGTTCCCACGACATGCACTAATGGCGCTATCCGCCCCAAAGCGCTGAAAGATGCACAAACCGCAGCCCGCCCCCGCCCGGGGCCGAGCCCTGGTTCGGGGACCCGGCCAAGGTGGCTACGGCCAGGTCGATGAGGCCGTGCCGGTGCCACCGCCGCTCAGAGACGCGGGCTGCCGCCATGCATCGTCAGCAATGTCTCTGAACCGTCTCGCAAGAGTGCGCTCAACCGACGGCCATCGCCATCCGACTTGCGGAGTAGTCCAATCGGGCACCTCCCGGCCGTGGACCCGCCAGCTACAGCAGACTCCCCCGGACTGCAACGTCTGTGATCAGGACACCTAGACGACGCCTGCTGGTGCGTTCACCGGCGCCTGCCGGTCGAAGCCGTCGAGCTCGACCACCTCGCTCACCTGCACCGGCGTTGGGCCCTGCACTCCCGCGAGCTTCAGGTCGAGCTTGACCACCTGGTGCTGGGCGTTGAGCGTCGTGACCGCGTCGGCCTTCTGCAGGGTGGCTCCGGCGGGGAACCCGAAGGTGACCGCGTCCGCGGCCGGGATTGAGCCGGTAACCGTCGAGCCGGTGACCGTTGAGCGCCCCGTGCCCGCGTCCGCGATGGTCGGCGAAACCAGATCCCCCAGCAGCTTCGGCCAGGCGATCGGTTGTAGGGACGAACCCTGAGCGCGCTGCCACTTGCCTGGTGGCACCTGCACGAACTGCCCTTCGGGCACACCGATCACCTGCGCCTGGTGCCCCGCGTTGTTGAGGGCGGCCGCTATCCGATCCGGGGTCTGCACGCGGCCCGTGGCCCCGAGCTGCTGGGTGGCGCCGCCCTGCGTCATCGTCGCGGTCAACCGGAACCCGTAGGAACGCAGCGACGTCATCGCCGCCTGCGCCTGGTTGAGCGCATCGACCGCCGGTCCCGACGGCGGCGGCGCAGCAGCGGGACGAGAGCTGCCCGAGCAGGCGGACGTCGCGAGGACGACAGCCACGACCACTCCCCCGGCTGCCCGGATGCGGTGGCCCATCAGTCGCCGATGAACTTGGCGAGCAGCTGCCGCTGGTCCTTCAACTGGGCCTGCGCCGCGGTCGGGTTCAGCCCGACCCGCTCCGCGTTCGCCATGACGACCGAGAACGCGGTGTCCGGTCGCTTGTCGCCGTTGGTGTCGATGAGCTGCCCGTACCCGACGGCTCCGTTCGCGTAGTCCAGCCACATCGTCAAGATCGCACGCCGGAGCTTCATCCGCTCGTCGCTGCTCGAGGGCTGGAGGACGTTGGCCGCGTCGGCCGCCGTCCGCAGCGCCACCGGTGCCGTGCCCACCCTCGACGACGGGCCGGCGAACGTGGCGCTCATCCGCTGGGTGATCGTCAGCTGGCACAGCTGCGCGGCCGTGGCCCGGTTCTTGTAGAGCCCCTGCCAGTAGCCGGCGCTCCGCCAGCTGGCGTCGGTACCGGTGACGATGGTGTCGGCCTGGTCGAGCGCGCTGTTGCCGTCACCGTCGGTGGCCAGCACCGAGGTGGCGTAGACACACGGCATCGCCCACGAGTGCGCGCGGCTGTCCGTCACGTTCTGCGGGGCCACGTGCGGGTTGCTCGGAGTCGACTTCGGCACGCCCGCGTAGGTGTTCGACGTCGTCGTGCCGTCCTGCCAGTTCCAGAGGACCGACAGCGCGTCGTTACCCGGGTCGGCGGCACCGGCCTGCACCGGGAGCGACGTCCCCGCGCGGGTGATGAAGGCGGGCACGCCCTGCACGACGGTCGCCGCCGTTCGGTTGATCACGACGGTGGGCTTCACCTGCGTGACCGTCAGGGTCGATGTGGTGTTGGCCGAGGCGAGGTGGTCGTCGGCGACCGTCACCACGATCGGGAAGGTGCCGTCGCCGCCGAACTGACGGGTGGCGTTGAAGGTGGTCGTCCCGATCGGCAGGGTGAGCGTCTGGTACCGCTCGGCCGTCGGCCAGCCGGCGCCCCAGTCGATCCGCACGGTGTGCGTGTCGTAGGCGCTGAGGTCGGTGAAGTTGCCCTGCAGCGAGGCGGTTCCGCCCTCGGCGATCGTCGCGGTCGACGGGCAGGACGCCCCGGCCGTGGCGCCGGCGTTAGCCGTGCTGGCCGAATTGAACAGGCACGCACTCAGGTTGGTCGGCGCCACGTTGGTGACCGGTTCGACGGCCGTCCCGGTGCCGGCGGCACCGTCGGAGTCGGTGACCCGGACGTTGATCGGAAACCGCCCGCCGGTCCACGAGTTGACGTCCATGTCGATCCAGACGTGGCTGAGCACGAAGCTCCGCTGGGTCCCGACGTTGATGGTGTCGATGTTGCCGTCACCCCAGTCGACGACCGCGGTCTCGCTGTCGTTGGTGCCCGGGTCGGCGAAGGAGACCGAGAACGGGACGGCCTGCTGCTCGGGCGTGCCGAAGGCGCAACCGGCGCTCGGGCAGGTGCCGCCCGGCGGTGCCAACTGGGCGACCGTGATCCGGCTCGGTGCCGCGTTGGCGACGTTCTGGGTGAACGAGGCGGTCGTGGTCGCGAGGTCGTCGTCGGTCACCGTCACCGTCACCGGGTAGCCGGCGGCCGTGCGGTTGTTGTCGGCGTAGGTGTGACTCGGCGAGGTGTAGGTCCGCACGCCGGCCGCGAGGGTCCGGGTGTCGGAGCCGCCGTCACCCCAGGTGAAGGTGACGGTGTGCCCGTCGGCTCCCGGGTCGGTGAAGCTGCCGCTCACCGTCACCGCCGAGCCCTCGTTGATCGAGGTGGCACTCGGCGTCGCGGTCAGGTTCGCCGGTGCGACGTTGCTGACGGTGAGCATGGTGCTCACGCTGAGCGTGCCAGCGGTCGCCTTCACCGGGTACTGCGCCGACGGCTGCCCGGCCGGGGTGTTGTTCGGGAACCGCTGCGTGGTGGTGAAGCTGCCGCCGGTACCGGTGGTGGCGGTGGTCGGGGTCCCGTTGCCCCAGTCGATCGTGACCGTCTGCGGCGTGGCCGGGGCCGGGGTGATCGACCCGGTCAGCGTGGCGGTGTCACCCTCGTTGATGGCCGAGGCCGCCAGATGGGTGTTCATCACCGGGGCCGGCGGGATCACCGGCTGCGTCGGCTGCGTCGGCTGACCTCCGGTCAAGGACACGGCCGTGCCGACCGCATCCGGGAAGTCCGGGTTCGTGTTCCAGTCCGCCGGCAGGGCACACGTGCCGTGCAGGTTCAGGTTCGGATGGATGATCGCGTCGAGCACCGACTGGATGCCGGTTCCGAGGTTGCTCGTGTCGGGAGCGAAGTTCCAGGTCATCTGCGGGGTCAGCTGGGACCCGAACACGTTGAGGTTCGTCGACAGCGACACGTTCGCCGTCGGTGCACTGCCCAGCGTGGCGGCGGCGGAGAACGAGGCGCAGTCGATCGAGAACGTCTTCCCGTTCGACAACGAGGTCTGGATCGCGTTCAGCGCGTCGACGAGCTTCACGTCGCCGATGTCGTAGCCGCTGGACGACTTGAGGATGGCTCGCAGCGCCGGGAGCAGCAGCGAGTCGGTGAGGCCGCCGGAGCTGCAGTTCAGCCCGCTGATGGCGCTGCGCAGCGCGTCGCAGATCCCCGGGATGTGGCCGGCCGAGAACGGGGGCACCGAGTAGCAGGTTCCGTTGACGGTGGTGGTGATGCAGGTCGCCGGGACGATGACACCCGGGATGCCCGGCACGGTGCCGAACAGCGTGTGCCACGGCGGCGTGGTGTAGCAGTTCCCGCCGTCCCACGTGGTGATGCAGGTCCGCGGGATCACCGTGCCGGGGATGCCGGGGAAGTTCATGTCGAAGCCGTTCAGGACGTCGTTCAGCCCGTACTGGAACGGTTTCCCGAGCACCGACAGCCCGTCGTTGATCTTGTCCAGTTCGGCGCTGATCGAGGCGAAGGCCGTGCCGTACGGCGCCGGCAGGCTGACGCCCAGCTTGACCGCCGTCGTCGGGATCTCGAACATCGCCTTGAGGACGTTGCCGCTGTCGATGTCGGTGATGACGGCGGCGATCCCCTGGACGACCGGACGGAGCTTGGAAAGCGTGCCGGACAGGGTGACGCCGGCCTGGTTCAGCCACTCGGACTGCAGCACCGC